>JAEDMI010000002.1 GCA_016303085.1 Acetatifactor sp. | reverse complement strand
ATGGTGGGTATAGCGCAGCTGGTTAGCGCGCCAGATTGTGGCTCTGGAGGCCAAGGGTTCGAATCCCTTTATCCACCTTTTGTTACGACGTGTCGTTGGCATGCTTGGTGTCATATACAGGGCTATCGCCAAGCGGTAAGGCACAGCACTTTGACTGCTGCAGACGCTGGTTCGAATCCAGCTAGCCCTGCTATTTTTTTGTATGGGATATTAGCTCAGTCGGTAGAGCACTTGACTTTTAATCAAGGTGTCGGGGGTTCGAATCCCCCATGTCTCATGAATTCAGAACGGCGGAAGCCTCTATTTTACAGGGCTCCGCCGTTTTTCTGTTTCATTGACCTGTCTATTGGATTCTGCATAAACATATCCGACCATGTTCATACTATCACAGGAGGTGACAGCAATGAACAGAAAGGAACAATTGAAACAGCAGGAACAGGCAGATCAGAATAAATTTAACAGTATCACCCAAAAGAATGAGGCAGTAAATCAAAACCATAATGTACGCAAGGAAGGAATTCAGCCGATCAACCGTAAGAGATAGGACTGCCTGAGTATGTAATGCTTTGAAAGGATTATTACCATGACAGAAGTAAACAAAGTACAATCGGAGAATAAAATGGGCGTGATGCCCATAGATAAGTTGCTGATAACCATGTCCCTGCCTATGATGATTTCCATGCTGGTGCAGGCCCTGTATAATATCGTTGACAGTATTTTTGTGTCTCATATCAACGAATATGCGCTGAGAGCCGTATCTCTTGCATTTCCTATCCAGAGTCTGATGATTGCAGTGGCGGTGGGAACTGCGGTGGGTATCAATGCTTTCCTTTCCAGGACGCTCGGGGAGAAAGAGTTCGAGAAGGCAAATGCGATAGCAGTGAACGGCATTTTTATCGAGCTGATCAGCTATATTGTGTTTGCACTGATTGGTATTTTTGCCAGCAGACCCTTCTTTTCCAGCCAGACTGCCATTCCTGAGGTACGGGATTACGGCACCACATATCTGACAGTCTGCTGCGTAGCGGGCATCGGCATTTTTATGCAGACCGTCTTTGAACGCCTGCTTCAGTCTACGGGAAAAACCTTTTATGCCATGATTACGCAGGGTGCAGGTGCGATTATTAACCTGATTTTAGATCCCATCCTGATTTTCGGACTTTTCGGTTTTCCGAAAATGGGAGTGGCAGGAGCGGCTGGGGCTACGGTTATCGGACAAATCGTTGCGGCATGCATGGCTGTTTTCTTTAATTTAAAAGTCAATAAAGAGCTGCATGTTTCCTTCATAGGATTCCGTCCTGACGGGAAGCTGATTGGACAGATTTATAAGGTAGGTATTCCTTCTATCGTTATGCAGGCTATCGGTTCCGTTATGACATACGGGATGAATTTGATTTTGGAGGCATTCGGAGCAGCCCAGACAGTGTTTGGAGTTTACTTTAAGCTGCAAAGCTTTATCTTTATGCCCGTATTCGGTCTGAACAACGGGATGGTTCCCATTATCGCCTACAATTACGGTGCCGACAAAAGAGAGCGTGTGGTGAAAACCATGAAGAGCAGTATCAGGTATGCGGTAGGCATCATGTTGATGGGACTTCTTGTTATGGAGGTCATTCCGGCACGGTTAATCGGTCTGTTCAATGCAACGCCGGAACTGTTGGAAATCGGTGTCCCCGCATTGCGAATTATCTGCCTCAGCTTCTGCTTCGCCGGATATTGTATCGTGGTAGGAAGTGTGTTCCAAGCGCTGGGAAACGGCGTGTACAGTATGATTGTGTCCATCGCGAGACAACTATGCGTCCTTCTGCCGGTGGCATATCTGCTTTCCTTAAGCGGCAATGTGAATCTGATATGGTGGTCTTTTCCCATTGCTGAGCTGGTCAGCGTGGGCATGAGCACTTTTTTCCTGAGAAGAATTTATAAAAAGGTCATCTGCCATATCGGAGAAGGGAAAAAATAACGCTTTTGGCGAGGTTGCTTTTTTACGGAACCTCAATTTGGCTTTTCATTTGTGGAGCCCTTGATTTGGCGCCTTGACAAGTTTGGGTGGTTCACGATATAATTTAATGACACCCAAAGGAAAAGCTACATGAGTAAGCGGATATGGCGGAATTGGCAGACGCGCCAGATTTAGGTTCTGGTGTCTATGACGTGCAGGTTCAAGTCCTGTTATCCGCATTGTGAAGGAGCAGAATCCGTCAGGGATTCTGCTCTTTTTCTTTACCGTACTTACGGCAGGGGGAGCTAAATGAGGTATGTCATACATTACGATGTTGCGGCGCTGATACTCACCGTCATCATACTGATTCATTTTTACCATAAGAAAAGCATCAGGTCATCTCAGACCTATGTTTTTATTGGGCTTATTTGGACACTGTTGCTGACGGATATCATAGATGTTATCTCGGTGCTTGCAGATGACCCCCGGGTTCCTTTAGCCATCGCATATGGCGTGAATGCTCTATATCTCATTGCTTTTAATATGCTTCCTTTTTGGTGCTATTTGTATTTATTTATCATAACAGACAGAAACGGCAGAGGGTGGACTACCGTTCAAAAGGCAGTGCTTTTTTTGCCGGTGAGTGTAACGATATTGATGATTCTTACATCACCTGTTACAAAGCTTGTTTTTTATTATGACTCGGATTGGGTTTACCATCATGGAGTGGGTTTCCCTGTTCTTTGCATGATAACCGGGATTTATATGATTGCCTCCATGATACTCACGTTAAAGAGCAGATCAGCTCTTACCGGATGGCAGCGCACTGCCGTATATTTCTATTTGACAGCAGCCTGCATGGGAGCAGTGGTACAGAAAATGTTTCCAAATGTCCTTGTCATGCAGTTTGTGGCGTCTCTTACTGTGCTACTTCTCTATATGTCTCTGGAGAATCCCGATGATGACGAAGAAAAGTATTTAGGTATTTACAACAGAAGCGGCTTTGATAAGATGATTGCTGCCGCAGTGGCAAAGCAGGATGAATTTCATGTGGTTGTGGTTACCATCATGAATTTCCCGGCGATACGGGAAGCGTTGGGTGTGGAGTTTAGCCGGATCCTGACGAAACAGGTGGTTGAAAACCTCATCATTGAACTGAAGCCTGTAGAACTTTTTTATCTTGCGGAGGGCAAGCTGGCCATTGTTGTAGATGAGAAGAGCGGAACCTTAATTAATGCTGTGAATGCTTTGCGGGAAGAATTGGATGAACCGGTGATTGCCGGAGGCATGAACCTGCAATTGGAAACAATTATGATTCAGCTGGATTATCCGAATGATGTGAAGACGGTGGAGGATATTATGGATTCCATCGATTATTCCGCAACCTTGCCCTATGAGAGTAACAACGGGGAGGTACTTCGTGTGGGTGGTGAAATTCTTGCCAGCAGACGAAGAGAGAGTCGTATTCTTCAGATTATGAAGCGTGCGTTGGCAAACGGTACCTTTGAAGTATACTACCAGCCGATTTACTCGAATCGTCAGGAACGGTTCAATTCCGCAGAGGCGCTGATACGTCTCTTTGATGATGAACTGGGTTTTATCAGCCCGGAGGAGTTTATTCCCATGGCGGAGAAAAACGGGATGATTCTGAAAATCGGAGAGTTTGTGTTTCGCACCGTATGTCGTATGATGGCCAGGGAAAAAATCTGGGAAAAAGGAATTGATTACATAGAGGTGAATCTGTCAGTGGTTCAGTGTATGCAGGAAGACATCTGCGAGATGCTTTACGGAATCATGGATGAATACAATATTCCTTATTCCTGTATCAATTTGGAGGTGACGGAGACCACGATTGCCAGAGATGTTCTCTGGAATACCATGGAGCGAATGACGGTGGGCGGAGTCACATTCTCGTTGGATGACTACGGAACTGGTTATTCCAACCTGTCGAATGTCCTGAAATATCCCTTTCACATCGTGAAGCTGGATAAGTCCATGGTGTGGTATGCCATGGAGAATGAGGCGGCGATGCGTGCTCTGCGCCATACGGTTGCCATGATTCAGGATTTGGATATGCACATCGTGGCTGAGGGAGTGGAGACTGAGGAGCAGAGAGATATTCTGCGGGAGATGGGGTGTGAGTATCTGCAGGGTTACTATTTCTCCAAGCCGGTTCCCGAGAATAATTTTCTGGAACGGCTGGCGGGATAGCGGTAGTGGTATGAAATTAGCTTGACATTTGGCGGGGAAAATGATAACTTGTCTTTAAGTTAAAAGGGAGTAGTTACAACGTGTGAGCAACATACCCCGGCGGATACGCCGTGTTTACACGCTTCTGTCACAGAAGAACAAGACTTTTAGCACGAATGTGCCGAAAGTCTTTTTTTATAGTTTCTTATGAGCCGGATACGATTAGAGAAAAGAAAGGAACGGACAAAAAAGATGCAGATTGTAATTCAGTTGTTGCTTTTGGTTGTGGGTTTTGTGCTTTTGATGAAGGGCGCGGACTGGTTTGTGGAGGGAGCCTCCAAGATAGCGGACAAGCTGGGAATCCCGCAGCTCGTTATCGGCTTGACAATTGTTGCCATGGGAACTTCTTTGCCGGAGGCGGCGGTCAGTATTACATCAGCGCTGAAAGGAAGTGCGGAAATTACCATCGGAAATGTGGTGGGCAGCAATATCATGAATATTCTTTTGATTCTTGGGGTCACCGCCATAATTTGTGTGATTCCCGTACAGAAATCTACAGTCAGATATGAAATTCCCTTTATGATTGGCATTACGGTGATTTTGGCAGCACTTGGACTTACGGACAACACGGTGGGGAGATTAGATGGTGTGGTTCTCTGGGTGCTTATGATAGTATACCTGTTGTATCTGCTGAGAATGGCGAAGAAGGGACAACCTCTGGGCGAGGAGATTCCCGAGGCGGAAGCGAATGACAGACTGTGGAAGATGATTTTGATGGTGCTGGTGGGCGGTGCCATGATTGTACTGGGCAGTGATGTGACAGTAGATGCAGCCACGGAACTTGCAAAGATATTCGGTATGAGCGAGAGATTAATCGGTCTTACCATTGTTGCCTTCGGTACGTCTCTTCCCGAGTTGGTGACAAGTGTGACAGCAGCAATCAAGGGTAAGACAGATATTGCGGTGGGCAATATCGTAGGCAGTAATATTTTCAATATTCTGTTTGTGGTGGGAACCTCGGCACTGATTACTCCTGTAGTTTACAGCACAAGCTTCCTGATTGACAGTATTGCGGCTGTTGTTGCAGCGGTTCTTCTTCTGGTTTGTGTCATTCGGAAGCAGAAAATGGGCAGACCGGCAGGTGCAGTGATGCTGCTTGGCTATGCGGCATATTTCGTATATCTGCTTCGGTAATACGGTAATGCTGATAAAAAGCTTCCTGAGTCAGTTGAACGGAACAGAAAAAACCAGCCGGTTCTTAGCGGAATCGGCTGGTTTATCGTATGCTTGAAAATTTTTTGCGTACTAGCAGTCAAATGACTGCGGGATGGGCTGAGATGCCATGTAGGAATTGTGATATTCCTTGCGGTAAGTGACATCCTCGTCAAACCATTCCGGGGGCACGAAGGCTTCGGCAGCCTCCCTGCTGCCGAATTCTACCTCCGCCATAATGAGCGGGGCAAAAGGCGGATCAAAGACATCCAGCTCGATAGTCAGCTCATAATCATCGGGGGGTGTGGTAAGTCCTTCCCGAAAAGCTGGATTCAGTAACGGAATCAGATAGCGTCTTTTGGAGATAATATTTCCGTCGGCTTTTTCCCTGAGATGATAGTATGCATCCTTGTTCAGAGCCAGATTGTGTTCTTCCCGGGCCATCATACCGCTGCCCTTATAGGTCAGGATATATTCCTCGTCTTCTTTGCGCACCCGCACCACGGGTGAGATACAGAGATAGCCCTGTTCGATGTGCCGAAAAGGATATTTCTCCAAATCGGCAGGCAGTTGTTTGATTGTAAATTTACGTTCAATTTCCATAGTCTTTCTCGCATTCTGTGTTCCTGGTAACAGGAAAATGATTGAAACAGTTTGAGTATAGCACAACTTGATTGCTTTTTCCATATCTCTTTGTCAGGTCAGCAGCGTACACGCTCGGTTATGCAGCGTACATACCCGGTTACATGTTGCAATATTTCGGGGAAATGTGTATACTGATATTAATTATGTGCAGCTGTTTTGCACGGTAACGGTAATATATCGGAGGTAGGGAATATGGGCAGGATTGCTGTGTTTTTTGCAGAAGGCTATGAGGAGATAGAGGCGTTGGCGGTAGTAGATATCTGCCGCAGAGGCGGGATTTTGACGGACATGGTGTCAATTACGGAGGAGGGAGCGGTAAAAGGTGCACATGCCATTGAAGTCAAAATGGACAAGACTTTTTCAGAGGTTGATTTTGACGAATATGATATGCTGATTCTGCCGGGCGGTTCTCTGGGTACAAAGAATTTGGAGGCGCATGCAGGATTGATGGCGCAGATTGATGCCTTTTACACAGCCGGAAAGTATATCGGGGCAATTTGTGCGGCTCCGAGTATCTTCGGTCACAGAGGAATTTTAAAGGGAAAAAAGGCATGCAGCTATCCTTCCTTTGAGAATCATCTGGAGGGAGCGATAGTGACGGCAGGACCTGTGGAGATTTCAGACAATGTCATCACATCCAGAGGCATGGGTACCGCTATCGACTTCGGGTTGGCTATTCTGGGATTGTTCAGCGGCGGGGAGAAGGCGGAAGAATTGGCAAAGACCATTGTTTATCGCTGAGAAGCATATATGTAAAAAAGCAGGAAAGCAGGTGCTGTTCCAACAGCGCCGGAAATGAGGTTATTTTATGAAGAAAGCATTAATTACGGGAATAACGGGACAGGACGGCTCTTACCTGGCTGAGTTCCTTTTGGAAAAAGGGTATGAGGTACACGGAATTATACGCCGTGCTTCCGTCAGCAATACAGCCCGTATCGACCACCTGATTGCAGACAACAGCATCAGGCTTCACGAAGGTGATTTATCCGACTCCTCCAGCATTATTCGTATTGTTGGAGAGGTGAAGCCCGATGAAATCTATAATCTGGCGGCACAGAGCCATGTGCATGTCAGCTTTGACGCACCGGAGTATTCCGGGGATGTGGATGCCCTTGGCGTACTGCGGATTCTGGAGGCGGTACGTATTACAGGACTTACCGATACCTGCCGTGTCTATCAGGCGTCCACTTCGGAACTGTACGGAAAGGTGGAGGAGGTTCCTCAGAGAGAGACTACGCCGTTCCATCCCTACAGCCCTTATGCCGTGGCAAAACAGTATGGTTTTTGGATTGTAAAGGAGTACAGGGATGCCTATGATATGTTTGCGGTAAACGGCATCCTCTTCAATCATGAGTCTGAGAGAAGAGGAGAGAACTTTGTCACCAGAAAAATAACGCTGGCAGCAGGGCGAATTGCCTGCGGTTTGCAGGAAAAGCTCTTTCTCGGAAACTTGGATTCCCTGCGGGACTGGGGCTATGCAAAAGATTATGTGGAGTGTATGTGGCTGATGTTGCAGGCGGAAAAGCCGGAGGATTTTGTCATTGCTACCGGTGTCCAGCACACGGTACGTGAATTTACCACACTTGCTTTCCACTATGTGGGAATTGACCTGGAATGGCAGGGTAAGGGTCTGGAGGAAAAAGGAATCGACAAGGCTACCGGAAAAGTTCTGGTTGAGGTGAGCCGCGCCTTTTACAGACCCACCGATGTTGTCAATCTCTGGGGCGACCCCACAAAGGCGAGAACGGTGCTCGGGTGGAATCCCCAGAAGACAAGCTATGAAGATTTGTGCCGCATTATGGCAGAACATGATTTGGAGCTTGCAAGGCGGGAAAAACTGCTGAAGGGATGAGGAGAATCGAAAAAATGATGGAGAAGGACGCAAAAATATATGTGGCGGGACACAGAGGTATGGTGGGAAGTGCAATCTGCCGTGCGCTGGAAAAGAACGGCTACACAAATATCGTCACGAGGACTCACGGAGAGCTTAACCTGTGCCGCCAGGAGGCGGTGGAGGAGTTCTTTCGGCAGGAAAAGCCGGATTATGTGTTTCTGGCTGCCGCCAAGGTAGGCGGTATCATGGCCAACAGCGAGGCGCTTGCGGATTTCATGTATGACAATATGATTCTGGAGATGAACGTGATACATTCCGCATGGCAGAACGGCTGTAAAAAACTGATGTTTCTGGGCAGCAGCTGTATCTACCCGAGATTGGCCCCCCAGCCCATGAAGGAAAGCTGTCTTTTGACTTCCGAACTGGAGAAGACCAACGAGGCTTATGCTCTGGCAAAAATTTCCGGGTTGAAATATTGTGAGTTTTTGAATCGTCAGTACGGAACGGACTACATAAGCGTAATGCCTACCAATCTGTACGGTCCCAACGACAACTACCATCCCACTCACAGCCATGTGCTCCCTGCGCTGATCCGTCGCTTTCATGAAGCGAAGGAGTCCGGCGCAAAAGAAGTGGTTTGCTGGGGAACAGGTACTCCCCTGCGGGAGTTCCTTTATGTGGATGATCTGGCAGACGCCTGTGTTTACCTGATGAATACCTACAGCGGAAACGAGACCGTAAACCTGGGAACAGGAAAAGAACTGACAATTAAGGAACTGACAGAATTGGTGGCAAGGGTGGTGGGATATACCGGGGAAATCAAATGGGATACCTCTAAGCCGGACGGCACGCCCAGAAAGCTGTTGGATGTGAGCAAACTGGAGAGCCTGGGATACCATTACACCACAGAGCTGGAGGACGGTATCAGGCTGACATATCAGGATTTCCTGAATAATCCCATGAGAGCGGAGAGATAGAAGATGCATATCATATTATTGTCGGGCGGAAGCGGAAAGCGGCTCTGGCCTCTTTCCAATGATGTCCGTTCCAAGCAGTTCCTGAAGATGCTGCCGGGAACAGAGGGGCAGCAGGAGTCCATGATTATGCGGGTATACCGTCAGATTATGACGGCAGATTCCGGGGCAAGCATTACCGTTGCCACGGGGAAAAAGCAGGTCAGTTCCATCAGGAACCAGTTGAGCGATAAGGTCAATATTTGTGTGGAGCCGGAGAGAAGAGACACTTTTCCGGCTATCTGTCTTGCGGCCAGTCATCTGAGGGATGTGCAGGGTGTGCCGGAGGAGGAAGCGGTGGTGATATGCCCCGTGGACCCTTACGTGGAACTACCCTATTTTCGGGCACTTTGCGAGCTGGCGGAACTGGCTGGGGACGGAAAATCAAATCTGGTTTTGATGGGGATGGAACCCACCTATCCCAGCGAGAAGTATGGCTATATCATTCCTACAGACAGACAACGTATCAGCGGGGTTTCGACCTTTCGGGAGAAGCCGGACCTGGAGACGGCAAAGGAGTATCTGCGCCGCGGGGCTTTGTGGAACGGCGGTGTCTTTGCCTGTAAGCTGAAATTTTTGCTGGAGAAGGCCCATGAGCAGATTTCATTCGTGGATTACAAAGATTTATATGAACACTACGGAGAGCAGAAAAAGATAAGCTTTGACTATGCAGTGGTGGAGCAGGAAAAGAGTATCCGCGTGCTGCGCTATGCCGGCACATGGAAGGATTTGGGCACCTGGAACACCTTTACCGAGGCCATGGAGGGGAATACGCTGGGGCGCGTGACATTGAATGAGACCTGCGAGAATACCCATGTGGTCAATGAATTAAATGTACCGATTCTGTGCATGGGGTGCAAAAACATGGTGATTGCTGCCAGCAGCGACGGAATTCTTGTTTCGAACAAGGAGCAGAGCAGTTACATCAAGCCTTTTGTGGAAAAAATGACCGGACAGGTCATGTATGCGGAGAAGTCGTGGGGCAGCTTTACGGTGCTGGATGTGCAGGAGAACAG
Source organism: Acetatifactor sp. (assembly GCA_016303085.1). GTDB lineage: Bacteria > Bacillota > Clostridia > Lachnospirales > Lachnospiraceae > Acetatifactor. The sequence continues at coordinate 25,811 of JAEDMI010000002.1, read as the reverse complement.
CATGACTATCAAGGTTGTACTGTTGCCGGGACACAGCCTGTATTATCACAGTCATGAACATCGGGATGAAATCTGGACTGTGATAAGCGGAAGAGGAACTGCCCTGATTGACGGCGAAAAGCGTACTGTGGCACCGGGGGATGTGATATCCATGCCTGCGGGCTGTAAACATACGGTGTTTGCCGATACGGAACTGGAAATCATCGAGGTACAGCTGGGTAGGGAGATTTCCGTGGAAGATAAACAAAAGTATGAACTGCCCGGGGACTGCGGGTTGATAAGAGAGAACTGACCGGAGCTTCAAAGAACGGGAAAGGTGCGTTGAAAAATATGAAGGAATATGAGAAATGTGCAAAAGAGATGCTGGAGTTTGTGGAAAAGAGCCCAAGCTGTTTCCATGCCGTTGCAAATGTCAAGAAGCTGCTGGAGGAGCAGGAATTTGAGGAACTGAAAGAAACAGAGGAGTGGAAGACCGAACCGGGGAAAGGGTACTATGTGAGCAGAAACGATTCCTCCCTGATAGCCTTCCGGTTGCCGGAGGAGGCAGAAAAAGCCGGAGGCTTTCATATCGTTGCCTCACACAGCGATTCTCCTTCCTTCAAGATAAAGGAAGCCCCTGAAAAGACGGTGGAAAATCATTATGTCAGCCTGAATACGGAAAAATACGGAGGTATGATTCTGTCCACCTGGCTGGACAGAGCTTTGTCTGTTGCAGGCCGCATTGTGGTTCGGGAGAAGGACAAAACGGAGACCAAATTGGTCAATATCGATAAGGACTTGTTGGTGATTCCCAATGTGGCCATACATATGAACCGGGATATGAACAGCGGCGTGGCATATAACCCGCAGACTGATATGCTGCCCCTATTTGCGGACTGCGGCGGAGGGAAGAAAGCATCATTGATGAAAAAAGTGGCAAAGGCAGCGGGCGTGAAGCAGGAGGACATACTGGGACACGACCTGTTCCTGTATGCCAGAGAAAAGGGACGGATTCTGGGGAATGACGGGGAATTTGTTCTTTCCCCAAGACTGGACGATTTGCAGTGCGTCTTTTCTTCCGTTAAAGCCTTTACACAGGCCTGTCCCACAAGCTATATCAATGTCTGCGCGGTGTTTGATAATGAAGAGGTGGGAAGCGGAACAAAGCAGGGAGCGGATTCCACCTTCCTGGAGGATACTCTGTGGAGGGTGGCGGAGAGCCTGAATATGAGCAGAAGCTGTTATCTGCGTCTGGTTGCGGGGAGTTTTTTGGTTTCCGCCGATAACGCACACGCAGTACACCCCAATCATCCCGAACTGGCAGACCCCACCAACCGTCCCGTTTTAAACGGAGGAATTGTCATCAAATATCATGGCAGTCAGAGATATGCAACGGATGCAATTTCGGCAGCGAAGATGAAAATGCTGTGTGAGCGGGCAAAGGTTCCTTTTCAGACCTATGCGAACCGCTCCGATATTGTGGGCGGCACTACCCTTGGAAACATTTCAAATGCCCATGTATCCGTTTCCGGTGCGGATATCGGACTGCCCCAGCTGGCCATGCACTCCGCTGTAGAGACGGCGGGTGTAAAGGATACCAAATATGCTGTCGATATGTTCCGGGTATTTTTTGAGGAGTAATTGTATAAATATATTGTAGTTTCCGGAATATATCCAGGAGGAAATATCAGTGGACGACGCCGACAGTGATGCCGACACTTACGGAATTTTGAATAACATTTTGACAGGACAAATAAAGCATGGTCATATCCTTTTCGGGGTATGGTCATGCCTTTTGCTGTCTGTATGGGACAGAATAAAGCGGTAAACAGCCGCCTGAAAAAGAAAGGAACAGAAATTTATGAATCATGACAGTATCTCGATGCTTATTATTGTTGGCTGTATCATTATGTCAGCATATTTTTCCGCCACGGAGACGGCATTCTCCTCCCTGAACAGAATCAGGATAAAAAATATGGCGGAAAAGGGAAATAAAAAGGCCGGTCTGGTACTTCGGCTGTCGGAGAATTATGACAGCCTGCTTTCCACCATTTTGATTGGCAACAATATTGTAAACATAGCCAGTGCCTCACTTGCCACAGTGCTTTTTGTGAAGCTTTTGGGAGATGAAGCAGGTCCCAGCGTGTCTACGGCTGTTACCACTGTTGTGGTGCTGGTTTTTGGAGAAATTTCGCCGAAGAGCATTGCAAAGGAATCGCCGGAAAGATTTGCCATGTTTTCGGCACCGGTTATCAGGTTATTCCAGATTTTGCTTACTCCGTTCAATTTCCTGTTCGGGCAATGGAAAAAGCTGCTTTCGCTGATATTCAGGACGGAGGAAAAACGCTCCATCACAGAGGAGGAACTGCTGACCATTGTGGAGGTAGCGGAACAGGAGGGAGGTATTGACGAACAGGAGAGCAACCTGATACGCAGTGCCATAGAGTTCTCGGAAATTGAAGCCATGGATGTACTGACGCCCAGAATTGACCTTACTGCGGTGCCTTTAGACGCGTCAAAAGATGACATCGCGCAGGTATTTGCTGCCTCCGGTTTCTCCAGACTGCCTGTTTACGAAGAAAGCATAGACCACATTGTGGGGATCATTTATCAAAAAGACTTTTATAATCAGATTTACCGGACGGAAAAAGGGGTGATGTCGATAATCCGCCCGGCGTATTACATCACAAAATGGAAACCTATCGGAGAACTTTTGCGGGAGCTTCAAAAACAGAAATCCCATATGGCAGTAGTGCTGGATGAATTCGGAGGAACCGTAGGTATCGTTACCATGGAAGACATTCTGGAGGAATTGGTAGGTGAAATATGGGATGAACATGATGAAGTTGTGGAAGAAATGGAAAAGGTATCGGAAGCGGAATTTATTGTCCGGGGAAGCGCCAATGCGGAGAAATTGTTTGAAATGCTGGGAATTGATTCGGAGCCGGAAGCGGTGACGGCAAGCGGTTGGGTGATGGATGAGATGAGCTGTGTTCCGAAAGCGGGAGACGAGTTTGCATTTGAAGGATATCGTGTGAAGGTGCTGGAGATGAACGGAAGGCGGGTGGAAAAAATACAGATTACAGCTTCTGAAAATCAGGATACATAGGTGCTGCCGCCCCGGCAGCGTGCATAAGATATGGTAAAGCATACAGGGCGGAACTGCCATGAATCAGAAGCTGGAAAACCTGTTGCAGCTGGCGCTGCAGACATCGGAGGAAACCAGGGAACGAACGGAGGATTTGAACATCGGGTTTGACGAGCGTGCAAGAACCTGGGAAGTGATTGTGAAGTATCACGGAAGCCTGGATATACTGGAGACACTAAATGTTCAGATAGAATATCTGATTGCCGGATATGCTTTGCTGACAGTACCGGAAGGGCTGGTGGAAGCGGTGGCGGAGTTGGAGCAGATTGAATATGTGGAAAAGCCCAAGCGTTTTTTCTATGATGTTATCGGTCCCGCAGAGGACTCCTGCATACAGCAGCTGTCCCGGCGGGACCTTTCTTTGTCGGGAAGGGGAACCCTGATAGCGGTGGCTGACAGCGGCATCGACTATCGGCTGCCGGAGTTTCGCAAGGCGGACGGCAGTACCAGAATTCGCTTTCTATGGGATCAGACCCTGAGACCCGACGGGGAGAACCGCCGCCCTCCGGAGGGGTTCCGGATGGGTGTGGAGTTTAATTCGGCACAGATTAATGCCGCAATGGAGGCGGAGACTCCCCAGCGGCAGTTTGAACTGCTTCCCACGGCAGACACCGGCGGACACGGCACGGCAGTGGCGGGAATCGCAGCGGGAAGCAGTGGAAGGTACAGCGGTGTGGCACCCGAAGCGGAACTGCTTATCGTGAAGCTGGGCTTGCCGGATGCCGGCTCTTTTCCCCGAACCACGGAAATCATGCGGGCAGTGACCTGGGCTGTGAGAAAGGCATTGGAGTTACAGATGCCTCTTGCGTTGAACCTAAGCTTCGGAAACAGTTACGGTGCCCACGACGGAAGCTCTCTTCTGGAGCGTTTCTTGGACAATGCGGCAGAAATCGGCAGAACGGTGATTTGCGTGGGCAGCGGTAATGAGGGGGCAAATGCAGGGCATCTTGCGGGGCGAATCGGGGAAAGTGAGCGTATGACGGACGTGGAACTGGCTGTGGCGGAGTATGAGAGTGGGCTGAATATTCAGCTTTGGAAGAATTACAGTGATGTGTACCGGATACGCCTGCGCTCTCCCGGCGGTCAGGAATCAGCGCTGCCTGCATCGGTGGAAGGAGGTAAATATACACTACGGTTGGAGCGGACGGAAATTCTGGTCTATATCGGTGAGCCTACGCCCTATGCGGCGGCTCAGGAAATCTATCTGGATATGCTTCCTCTTGGACGCCCTTATATCAACAGCGGTGTATGGACCATCCGGCTGGAAGCTTTGAAATCAGTGACCGGTCAATACTATTTTTATCTGCCCAGTGGAGCTGCCCGAAGCAGCGCCACCGGCTTTTACCGTCCTACGCCGGACGTGACGCTGACCATTCCCTCTACAGCGGCAAAGGTTATCACTGTCGGAGCCTACGACAGTACCTATCAGGCCTATGCGGACTTTTCCGGCAGGGGCTATGCGGATACTGAGAGAACCATAGGCGTAGTGACGGCGGGAATTGCCAAGCCGGACCTGGTGGCTCCGGGAGTAGGAGTGCTTGCACCGGATATCTACGGCAGTTATCTGCCCGTTACCGGCACTTCCTTTGCAACCCCCATTGTCACAGGAAGCGCGGCGCTTTTGATGGAGTGGGGTATCGTCCGGGGAAACGACCCTTTTCTGTACGGAGAAAAAGTAAAAGCATATATGCGCCGGGGGGCACAGCCGTTGCGGGGAGAAACGCAGTACCCCAACGAACGGGTAGGCTGGGGACGGCTTTGTGTGGAGGAGAGTTTGCCAAATGAAAAAGTCTATCCTTTTGGCTAGTTTACATATCCTGTTTTAGCCATGTATAATGGTATAAAATATAAAAAAGTCAGTTTTTATGCCTTATAATCCGTTGCAGAAAGGAAAAATATGTCAGAGAAAAAAACAGATAAACCTGTCGTGGATGAATACTATGTGCGTCCGCAGGCAGCATGGGAGCAGATGAAGTCTGCCCGGAACACCAGGCAGACTGTGTATATCTACGGCGCAACAGGAACCGGCAAAACCTCCTTTGTGGCGGGTTTTCTTGCCGGAAAACGATACTGTTATATCGACCTGGCTAAGAGCGGAATTGCGGAGATGGCCCGGATGGTACAGGAGAAAACGGATGCGGCGGTTGAAAAAGCAAGTACACAGACGGTTTTTGTGATAGACGATTTACATGTGCTGGAAACCCAGGAGGACAGAAATGTCTGTGGGGAGTTGATAGAGGAATTGAGCGGCAGAAAGGATGTCTGGTTGATTCTGATTTCCAGGGCTCCGGTGCCGAAATGGTTAAAATCTGCCTTTGTCCGGTATATTTTCGTGACAATCGGAGAAGAAGAACTATGCCTGACAGGGAAGGAACTGGATACCTATCTGGAGAAATGGGAGCTGTATCCTACGGAGGCTGCATGTAACAGAATACGGGATCTGGGCTATGGGAATCCCCTGTGCCTGAAAATTGTGGCTATGAGGCTGAAGAGCATCCCGGGGGCGGAGACAGCAAGAGACAGAGAAGGGGCAGAGCTCCGTGCCATTGAAGAGTCCAAAAAGGATATGTGGGATTATCTGGAAGTTCATGTATATGACCAATGGAATGTGGAGTTACAGGAGTTTTTGGAAGCGATATCCATTGTGGAGCAGTTCGACCTACAGATGGCACAGCAGATTACAAAGAAAAAAGAGGCGGGAAAGCTCATAAGACAGGCACAGGAAACAGGAAATTTCCTCCTGGAACGGAGAGAGAATGAACAGAGTATTTATGAGTTGAGGTCTCCCATGAAATATTCCATGAGCCGGAGGCTTTCTGCGAAATACTCGCAGGATTACATAAAGGAGCTGTATTACAGTGCCGGAAACAGTTATGAGATAGAAGGAAATGTGGCGGAAGCGCTCAGAATGTATGAAATGTGCCACAATGAGGAGGGAATTTCCCGGATATTGATTGAAAATATGAGAAGAAATCCGGCATCGGGAGACTATTTTGAACTGAAGCATTATTACCTGGTGCTCCCGGAAGAAAAGATAAAGGAAAGTGTGGAACTGATGGCGGGCATGAGTATGCTGCAATCCATGCTTTTGAATGAAGAAGAAAGTGAGCGCTGGTATCAGGAACTTTCTGCCTATGCAAAAGAAAAGACAGGAGGCATGAAAAGGGCAGCAGAAACAAGGCTTTTATATCTGGACATTGCCCTGCCCCACAGGGGATGTGTCCGGATGACAGACCTAATCAAGCGGGCAGGAGTGCTTTTGACGGAAGGAAGGATGGTTTTGCCGGAGTTTTCCGTTACCAGCAATCTGCCCTCCATGATGAACGGCGGAAAAGATTTTTGCGAATGGAGCAGGAAGGATAAGGAACTGGCAAAGACCATCGGAAAGGCAGTAAGCCTTGTGCTTGGAAAATATGGGAAGGGTCTGGTAAACCTCGCCCTTGCGGAGAGCTTTTTTGAAAAGGGCGGGAATGATTACGAGGTGGCATCCCTTGCGGGCAAAGGAAGAATGCAGGCGGAGAGCGGCGGAAAGACGGAGCAGGTCTTTGTGGCAGTGGGAATCCTGACATGTTTATCCATTATAAATAACCGTATGGAAGATGCGGCGGAAATGCTGGAGAGTTTTCGACAGGTGGCAGAACAGGAAGCACCGAAGCTCTTGCCGAATATCTGTGCCATGTCGGTAAGAATGGATTTATATACCGGCAGAATCAGTGAAGCATATCAGTGGCTGGAGGAAGCGCCGGATGAGGACGCAGAGTTCAATGGCATGGAACGGTATCGTTATCTGACCAAAGTGCGTGTGTATCTGGCAGCCGGGCGGAAGGAAAAGGCACTGCTTTTACTGGACAAGTTGGGTTTCTACGCGGAAAAAATGCACAGAACCTATATCACAATAGAAGTCATGATATTGGAAGCAATCGCAATGTACCGCATGGGAAGGGAGGGCTGGAAGGATACCTTGCAGGAAGCGGTGAAAAGGGCAGAGGATTACCACTTCGTACGGATTCTTACAAGAGAAGGCTCAGCACTCTGGGAACTTTTGAAAGCCGGTACGGTTATATGGCAGGATCAGGCATTTAAGAAGCAGGTCATGGAGGAATGTGAACAAATGGCAGGCTTGTATCCGGCTTACCTGAAGAAAAAACAGGAGGGCAATGTGGTTTTGAGCGATAAGGCGCTGAAAATCCTGCGGTTACAGGCGGAGGGGCTGTCTGTGGAGGATATCGCAGATCAACTTGGATTGTCCAAAGCGGGAGTGAAATACTACAATCAGGAAACCTATAAAAAGTTAGGTGTAAATAACAAGACTGCCGCAGTGGCAGAAGCCAGAAACCGGAGACTTCTGTGAAGAATAAATACGAGAGATTACGGTTTGAAAGACATACAGAAACGGAGTGAAAATGATGAAAGAACGGAAGTCAGGCTTAAGGCGGATATTTGTGTTGCTGCTGACAGCAGTTCTTGTAGGCAATGCAATAAACTTTTGCGCGTTATCCGTATCGGCGCGGACGGCAGAAGAACAGACGGCGGTAAATACAATATTTGGAGAACTGCTTGAGGCTGTGAGTGGGCAGTCGCTTCCGGGTGGAACAGAGGAAAGCAACATGAACTTTCCCGGTACGTTGACCGTAACGATAGAGAAAATCGAATCGGATGAAGTACCAAAAGCCGGTGATGGCAGTATACAGAACAGCGCAGAAGCGGGAAACAATGTCCGGAATCTGTGGTGGAATATCGTGATAGGCACAATGGTTATTGTTGTGAGTTTTTACGCGTTCTTCGCGGTGAAGAAAAAAACAAAGGATGTATAATAGAACGATGGAACTGTAGAAAAAACCGAAAAGTGATAGAAAGCACAACAGATATCTTGAAACAGATATCTGTTATTTTTATAGTTAAAACAAGGGTGGGCAGAAGCACACCGAAACGAAAAAACAATTCTTTGAGACATATGTCAACTTGCCTCGGTGATACTTTTGTATATATAATAATAAAAATACAACACGGAGTGATTGCTGATGAAAAAGGTTTGCCTGAAGAACGAAACGATAGATGTTGTTATATCGATTGTATTAACGGCGTTATTTAATTTTTTATTTCTGGGGACGGAGTATCTGTTTGACAATATGATGGCATATGTTGCAGATTCGGAAGGTGTTGTAGTTGCCCAGAGTTATATTCTGGGAGCCAGTGTGCTTGGGTTTGTCCTGTTCCCGGTTGCCAATAGATTTTTCTCGTCCGGTATGAAGCACACACTCCTTCTTTGCGGAACCGTTTTGGGTGTTGTCTGCATTTTCCTCATACAACAGCATTTGTCTTATGCCACAATATTAATTCCCGGTTTAATTTTCTTTGGGTTCTTAGGAGCAGTGGGCAGCGGAGTGCACTATTGGGTATTTTGTGCATTCGGCGGCAGCAGACATCTGGCAAAGATGATGGGAGTATCGTATGCCCTGGGAATTCTATTTCAATTTGTCAATAACAACTGCGTAAAAAGTGACGTGGTCGAAGCGGTGGTTCTCTCCGTTTCGCTGATGTTTTTCCTGGTTTTTATTTTAAAATTGAGAAACGGAGCTGTATACGGAAGGCAGAAGGAAACCGGGGAAGCGGCAGCGGCAAGAGGAATCTTGAGAAACCGGACTGTTGCGGCAGGCGGACTGGTGACATGTGTGGTTCTCATGACATGTGTCTTTTCAACCCTGGACAATGCGGTGACATTGGTTCATGCCTCGGGCAGTGTGGATATCGGACAGTGGCCCAGACTGCTTCTTGCATTGAGTGGTCTGGCAGCAGGCTTTTTGTATGATATAAAAGGGCGGCGGTTTATGAATCTGATAATGTATTCCGTAACGCTTCTTTCCACAATCTGCGTTGTGGTGATTCAGTCGGGAGGATCCTTTATAGCCGGGCTTGTGGTATTCTATCTCTCCGCAGGATTTTTTGTTGTGTTTTTTACGGTGAGTTTCCTGGATTTGGCTTATTATATGAAAGTTCCGGAGCTTTGGGCCGGCATCGGACGTGCCGTAAACAATATCTGTGCGGTCATGACATCTGCGTTGTCGGTAACCCTGCTTTCATCGAAAGACAGTATGGCAATTATCATCACAGCCCTTGTTCTGTTTGTGCTGATCAGCATTGCCATCTATGTCTGCCAAAGCCAGTTCGGAACGGAAGAAACCGAGACAGATGAGCAGTCGGTAATAGGTGATACAGAAAAATTCTCGGCATTTTCAGAGCGGTTTTCCCTGACGGACAGGGAACAGGAAGTCCTGAAGGTATTGCTGGAGTCAGATGAAAATGTACAGGAAATAGCAGAGCAGCTTTTGATTTCCAGAGCGGCGTTGTACAGACATATAGCAAGTCTGAACGAAAAGACGGAAACAAAGTCCAGAATCGGGCTGCTGCAGTTTTATTATTCCTGGAAAAAGAAAAATTGAGACTAATGTAAACTTTCGACGGAAAGGGTTATCTGCTATAGTAAATCCAATTCAAACTACGACTGCGAAGGAGGAGACTTTATGAAGAACAGGAAATAGGCGGCACGGGAGTGAAGAAACAGAGATAATACGCACAGGGAAACCATAGACATTATGTAACATTAAGAAGACGGAGAGGAAACCTATGAAAAAAGAACAAGAAGAAAAAAACAATTTGAAGAAAGTGCTGGTATATGCGGCGTTACTAATCGTCGCTGTCATTCTGGGATTTGCAACGGGACTTGTCAGGTTGGATGAGTTGGGCACAATGTTTTCTGTCAGCGGCGCATCTTTGTTAAGACTTGCCGCAATGCTGTTCGGTGTTCTGCTTGTAGAAAATCTGGCAGTTTTTGTCCTGGGGAGCATAAAGCCTAAGAGTCATAGGGCGAGGTCGGTTGTATCGCTAATCTCCAGTCTGGCAAAGTATGTGGCGTTTATAGTGATTCTATGCTGGGGGCTTGCTATTCTGGGAGTCAATATCGGGACAATCGTAGCAAGCGTCGGGATTTTGGCTTTGATTGTGGGCTTCAGTGCGGAAAGCCTGATTGCGGATGTGGTGACCGGAACCTTTATGCTTCTGGAAAACCAATACAATGTGGGAGATATTGTGGAGGTAAACGGTTTCCGGGGAACTGTAACAAGTATCGGCATCAGGACAACCTGTATTACGGATACCGGAGATAATGTAAAGATTATCAATAACTCCGAAATGAAAAATATTTTGAACCGTTCCGACAACTTTTCCAGGGCGATTAGCGACATTGCGATTCCTTACGAGACGGATATCGAAAAGTTGGAGGGAGAGCTTCCGAAGCTCTTGGAAGAAATCTACAGTGCACATACAGATACCATGCAGAAAACTCCGCAGTATTTGGGAGTTCAGGCATTGGAAGACTCGGGAATTCTGCTCCGTTTTGTGGTGGAGGTTTCAGAGAAGGACATTTTCTCTTCAACAAGAACGTTGAACCGCGATTTACTTCTGGGTTTCAGAAAACTGGGTGTGGAATGTCCTTTTCCTCAACTGGATGTACATAATAAGTAGGTCTGATGCTTATGAAGAAGGATATGGAATACAATACGGGGCAGGAGTTTGAACCACTTCCCGACGAGTATCTGCAGGGCGGTGGAAATGTGACATCGGAAGAGAAGGGCAGAAAAGCAGTGTGGAAAAAAATGATGTATATGACAGCAACTCTTGCCGTTATGGCATATACGGCAGTGGGTGCCTATGCATCGAATGCGTCGGTTCTTCCTCAAACGGAAAAACCAACGGTGGCTGCGGATGAGCCGGATAATCGGGATGAACCGGGAAACCGGACACAGGGGCAACAGCCGGAGGAGCAACAGCCGGAGGAGCAACACCCCACAGGACAGGAGCAGCCTGCGGAAACCCGGGAAGAGCAGGCGGGAAATGCAGAGCCGGAGGCGCTGCCGTATTACCCGGCTGAGGATGTGACCTCATTTCTGACCGTTTATAATGACAGCTTTGACCCTGAGATTTTTGACTATCGTATACTGATGCAGGATTTTGTGTTTGAGTCATTACTTTTGCAGGGGTATGAATATAGTATGCCCGCCTATGAGCCGGTGGACGGATATCTCTTTATGGGCTGGGTCGTCTATTATGACAAAACGGCGGCTTCCGGTCCGCTGATGGGAATGCTTGGTGATGCGTTGTCGAGAGATAACATCTGTTATGTTAAGCCGGAGGCGGGTTCCGGCAGCAGCCGGGATATTGAAGTCCATGCGGCGTGGCGGTACGACGGTATCAGCGAATATCCGTATCTTCTGGTACTCGATGCAAACGGCGGCACGATTGAAAACGAAAGCTCGATGACCTATGATGCAAAGGGGCCATTGGAATCGGAATCTTATGCATATTTGTGTGCGTATCCGACACCTGTACGAGAGGGCTATACCTTTACGGGCTGGTATACGGAAGCGGATGGCGGTGATAAAAAGACGCGTTTGTTCGGAATGGATTTTTATGAAAAGAACGGGGATGAGTATGACTGGCATCACACAAAGACAATCACGCTTTATGCCGGTTGGGTGAAGAACTGAGGCCCGACAGATAAATAAGAAGAAAGGACGGGTAAGGTGATGAGGGCTATAATAAAGTCCCTTTTCGGAATTGTGTTCCCACTGAATAGCAATGTATAAATATAAATCGCATGAATAGCATGAACAGCATGCCCGATTAGAAGAATAACAATGATGATTCTAATGGCGATGTGGTGGTGACCTTATATTTCGCAAACGGTACGGATCAGACCGTTGTGGTAGAGGAAATAGAGGAGTTATGTATTACGGACGGGGATATGGTGTTTACGGATGTATCCGCATATATGGGCAATGTGTTAATGCCGGGCGAGGGTTTGGTCTATGAGCTTACCATACCATGTGACTATGTGGCAGGCTATGGCTGGAATCAGCCGGCGGTTTCCGCTTTCCGGGTAGTGACTGAAGTTCAATAGCAACAGATAAAATACGGCAAGGATGAAAAGGAGGAAACGTCACTGAATCCTCAGAAAAAAAATCCAAACCGGATTTATCCCGGACAGAAGATTAAAGTGAAGTAAACAGAAATCAAAGAAACGAGGGAAAATTCTTTTGTGGAATTTTCCCTCGTTTCTTGTTCTATATTACCACAAAATCACATTTTTTTCAAGTCTACCAATGGCTTGGTGCATGACGTATAATCAGGAAACCAAGTGCGATGGGAAAGCCGCGAAGCGGCTGAAAGGGGGAGAAGACATGGAAGAGAAGGACTGGTTGGATGTGGTTTCCGGTAAGAATCAGGTACAGGCGGTTGTAGAGATGAACCGAAAGACGGAACGGTATGGGCTTTCGCTTACCGAGGAGGAAGCCGGACGGCTTGTTGCGGCCCGCAGGGAAAATTTGAAGGAGCAGCAGAGAGTGGAATTCGGGGAAGGTATTTTGCCGAAACTGATTGATATATTCTGCGATTCACCCTATCTGACTCAAAATAATTATGCAGATACCTGTATGCGGCTCCAGGAAATTTTTTATCTTTACAAGAATGAAACTTTAGACGAATTGACGGACGATGAACTGTTGGAATTTATGAGAGAGCAGTTTGACGCGGTTTGTTTCGGAGACTTGGATTATCTTGAGGGAACCTGTCTGGATATTTTTTCTCAGGCTGTCCGCGCCGGTTACCGCGGCTTTCGGGAAAGCGGCGGACGGGGGGGATTTGAAAGGTTTGATATCGTCAGGCGGTGGGATAAAGAACTTTTTTTACAGGCGCTGAATGATTTAATGTGAGAGTAAAGAGTGTGAAAAAATGTGACGCTCAGGAATGGAGGAAATGATGGAGTATACTTTGGAACAGTTGATACCTGTTGTTGCACAGCTTGCCAAAAAGTACACGTCCGGCGAGAGCACATCTGTTACATATGAGAGGGCAAGCAGTCTGATGGAGGCAGTCCTTTACTGTATCGGGGAATGTGAGAGCGGAAATACTCCGGCCGGTAAGAACGGAATTTCCGCAGAAGCAGCCTATCGCATGGGATATGAAAGAGTAGTTGAAAAAGTAAAGCAAACCGGGGAGCGCTATAATGATATGATTATCCGTTTCCGCGCTTACGGAAATGAAAACTATTACGATACGGTGACAAAAGCGCTACCGGGGTTTTTCCTGAAATATGATGCCCGGTTTGCTCCTCAGGAAAATGTGATTACCATGGACTATCCGACGCTTCGGCCTGTGGGAGATGTGTCGGGGATTCGCGCTGTGGAAAGGTATATGGAGTACATCGGCCTGGAACAGAAATTTATGGGAGCCTTTTCAGAGGAATATGTGCGGGAAGTCCTCAGAAAATTTCATAAAAAGTACGAAAAACTTTTTTGCAATCTCTGTAGCATAATATTAAGGCATGTGTTGGGATACATGCTGATTAAAAAAGGGACGGTACCGGAAACAGAGCAGGCAGAGTACGGCAGGCTGGAACAGGTTGTAGGCAGGTATTCCAAAGAACAGCTGAAGGCTGTATTGGAGACGATGACATGCCGTATGGTTCGTGAGAAATGGAGGGATGAGCCTGAGATGGAAGAGTATCTGAAAGCGGACTGTGCAGATTTTGCATCGGAACTGAAGGTTGCTGCGGAGAATGATAACTTGAAAAAAGTGGTCGCATTTTAAGAAAAAGTTGGGAAATTCTCATTTACTCTCTGATGAAAATAGAGTAAAATAGGGCTATCGAAATTTGCAGAAGACATATCGGAGGGTAATATGGCAGAAGAACTGAAAGACAGAAAAGACGTCCCGGCGGAACTGACGTGGGATCTGTCAAAAATATATGCTACGGAAGAAGACATGTTTCGCGATGCGGAAAAAATGGAAAAACTGGCGCAGAGCATGGTGGAAAAATATCGGGGGAAACTGAACACTCCCGAAAATATCGAAGCATGTGTCACGGAGTACAGGCAGGTGTACGAACTGATGACCCTGACTGGGAACTACTGCGATTTGGCGGTGTCCGTAGATTATTACAACAGCTATAATCAGGAGAGACTCGGGAAAATCAGCCGCCTTTCCGCGAGGATTCAAAGCAGCCTAAGCTTTGTAAAGAGTGAAATTCTGGAGCAGGATGAGGAAATCATCAAAAAGGCTATTGAAATCAGCAACGGAAACAACCATTTTCTGGAGGATATTCTGCGGGACAAGCCCCATGCGCTTCATCCCGAGGCAGAGCGAGTAATATCGGCTCTGAGCCAAAGTATCTACAGCGCGCCCTATGAGATATATAATATCGCCAAGCTGGCGGACATGAAGTTTGACCCCTTTACGGTAAACGGAAAAGAGTATCCGTTGGGATATACCCTGTTTGAGGATGATTACGAGTATGAGCCGGATACTGATGTGCGCCGGGCGGCCTTTGACGCCTTCTCAAAGAAAATCAGAGAGTACGAAAATGTGACTGCGGCTGCCTACAATACAAATGTACAGACGGAGAAAACCATGGCAACACTGAGAGGCTTTGACTCCGTATTTGATTATCTTCTGTTTGGCCAGAAGGTGAGCAGAGAGCTTTACGACCGCCAGATTGATTTGATTACGGAGAAGCTGGCTCCGCATATGCGCAAATATGCAAAGCTGATTCAAAAGGTTCACGGTTTAGACAAGATGACCTTCGCCGACCTGAAACTGCCTGTCGACCCCGGCTATGCCCCGGAGGTCACCATCGAGGCATCCAGGGAGTATATAGAAAAAGGGCTTTCCGTTCTCGGGGAGGACTATGTGGACATGGTACACACCGCCTACGAGGAGCGATGGGTGGACTTTGCCCAGAACAAGGGAAAATCCACGGGCGGTTTCTGTGCAAGCCCCTACGGAAAGAATTCCTTTATCCTGATGACATGGAACAACAAGATGTCTGATGTGTTCACGCTGGCACACGAGCTGGGACATGCGGGTCACTTTAAGTCCTGCAACAGCACCCAGACTATCTTTGACACGGATGTTTCCTGTTATTTCGTAGAGGCACCCTCCACCATGAATGAACTGCTCATGGCCCACTATCTTCTGAAGACAAGTGATGATAAGCGATTCCGCCGTTGGGTGCTGGCCTGCATGATCGGCAATACCTATTATCATAATTTTGTGACTCACCTCATGGAGGCAGCTTACCAGAGAGAGGTATACAAGCTGGTGGATGCAGGAAGCAGTGTACAGGCAGACACACTCAGCAATATTATGCGGGAGACATTGCAGAAATTCTGGGGGGATGCGGTGGAAATCAACGAGGGGGCGGAGTTGACATGGATGCGCCAGCCCCATTACTACATGGGACTGTATTCCTACACCTACAGTGCGGGATTAACCGTTGCCACGCAGATGTGCAAGCGGATTGAAAAGGAGGGAGACGGCGCTATCGGGGATTGGAAAAAGGTGCTTGCAGCGGGAGGTACGCTTGCCCCTGTAGAACTTGCCGCTCTCGCCGGAATTGATATCACCACAGACGCGCCGCTTTTGGACACCATTGAGACCATCGGCGCCATGATAGACGAAATCTGTGAATTGACAGAAGAACTGGGATGACAGGAGAATAGTGTGCCTGCGCCCATGTTTCAGGGGCGGGGCAGGAATGGAGAAAAGAATGGAAGAGAAAAAGTATTTGTATGCGGACAGGCAGGAACAGATTAAAAAAGTGCATCAGCTGATGATTGTGAGCTTCAGCCTGTTTTACACTTTCAGCTTGATTATCATCTGGGTGGCTACCCTGCGGGGTATACGGACATTTGGGTATGCTGTTGCCAATACGGCAGTTGCCGTCATATTTGTCGGGGTGATGGCATTCCTTTTTCAGAGGAATCATTCGGATGGAAAGATTAAGTATGTTGCGCTTGCCGGAGTTATATGTGTTTTATTTCTGATGGCAATGGCTTTTGACAACTATTATGTCCGTTTTCTGGCGGTACTTCCCTTTATCACCGGCATCCTTTTCTTCGACAGAAAATATGCAAAGATATCGGGCGCGGCGCTGGGCGGAATAAACATTATTACTACTCTTTTAAAGGGGTTTGTGACCCGTGCTTATGTAGGTGAGGACCTGATGGATCAGGTCTGTGCCACATGCGTCATCTGTGTAGTGATGATTTTCATCTACATAGCGACAAACCTTGCTACACGGTTCAACCACGATACACGCCACAGCCTTATGCGGCAGCAGGAAAAGCAAAAGGTAATCATGGATGATGTCATCCGGGTGGCGGAGCAGGTGCGGGAGGGTACCGAGGAAGCTATGGGCATAATGTCCCGGCTGAACGATTCCACCAATGTGGTGAACAGTTCCATGCAGGATATTGCGGACAGCAATCAGTCTACCGCGGAAAACATTCAGACCCAAACAGCTATGACTCAGGATATTCAGGACTCCATTACCAAAACACTTTCCTATTCCGAAAACGTGGTGGCTGCGGCGAGACAGTCCGGTCAGCTGAACGAACAGAGCATGCTTGCCATGGAAAATCTGAAAAAGCAATCCGAGGTAATTCGGGGCGCGAATGTGGAGGTGACAGACTCCATGAAGCGGCTGCAGGAGAGGACGGATGCGGTTAAGACCATCGTTGATACCATTTTTTCCATTTCCAATCAGACCAATCTGCTTGCGCTGAATGCTTCCATCGAGAGCGCAAGAGCCGGTGAGGCGGGCAGGGGCTTCGCAGTGGTTGCGGATGAAATCAGGCAGTTGGCGGAGAAGACCAAGCATGAGACGGAAAATATTGCAGGTATTTTAAACGAGCTTGCCAAAGATTCCGAGAGTGTTGCCATGGCAGTTGTTAAATCGGGGGAGGCTGCAGGTGCACAGGACACCATGATTAATCAGGCTTCCGAGAGTTGCGAGGCCGTGAGCGCCAATGTGCAGGAACTGATTGCAAACATTTCCGAGATAGACAGTATGCTGAACGGCCTGTCTGCGGCAAACAACCGGATTGTGGACAATATCATGCAGCTGTCAGCTGTATCGGAGGAAGTATTAGCCACATCCTCGCAGGCGGCAGAATCCAGCAGGGATAATCTGGTAAAGGCGGATAATACCCGAGACCTTTTACAGAATGTGCTGGAAGTTTCTCATCAGCTGGACAAATACATATAAGAATAGTTCGACCATCAAATGACAGCAGTAATACGCGGGGGCTTGCACCACGGTACTATCTGTATGTTGTTTGATGGTCGGAGCTGATGTATTGTAAAATTATACCTTATAAAACGTTTTATAAGAAAAGGAGGTTTCTATGGCTAATTATGTAATGGGGTATACCAGAATACCCATTGACAATGTATTGTATGACCCCAGGCTGGCCTACAGCCTGCACCTGGCGCTCAGTGAGGACGGCGTGCACTACAAGGGTCTGAACCACAATTCGGGAGTGCTCTTTTCGCTGGCCACGGAGAATGAGGACGGCTCTTTAAATCCCATGAGCCTGAAGGCACCGTGGATTTTCAGAACGGCAGACGATAGCTTCGGTGTGATTGCCGTCAGAATCGGAGGAGACGGGGATGCGGACGAAAGCAGCAGGGGAAGCGTTCTGCTGTGGGAGACCGGAGATTTGCTGGAATATCGGGAGCTCGGGCTGCTGACTCTGAGTGAAAATTATGTGGAAGAGATTAGTTGCATCTATGATTCCGAAAAGAAGTGTTATGTCCTGAACTGGCGGGACGAGACAGGAAAGTGGTATGCCGGAGAACTGGAGGATATGGGAAAGCTGCAGCTTAGGGAAAAGAGAGAGCTGCCAACAGAGAAGTTACAGAAAGACGGAATAACCGATATTTCTGACGGACTTTCCCTGACAGATATGGATGGAGCGGTTTTACATAATGCCGTGGAGATTTCCGAAGAAATTGCAGAGCGGCTTAAGTGCAAGCTCCTGACGCCTGAAAACATCGGTATCTCCTTTCCGGGGCAGGTGGAAGCAGCATCGGCGGAAGAACTGAAACGGTATCGGGCGAAAGCGTTATACAGTGACGGCGGTTCGGAGGAAAAGCCTGTGGAATGGGACTTGAGAGGGGTTGACTTTAATACGCCCGGGCAGTACTCCATCCGCGGAAAGGTTCATCAGGAACATTTTGAATTTCCGGTGGCATTCAACAGGGCGGACCCCTGCATCGGGTATTGGGAAGGAAAATATTACTTTATTGCTACCAATGACGCGGACGACAACCATACGCTCTATATCCGGGAGGCGGACAGCATACCGGAACTGGTCAATGCAGAAGAGCATCTGATTTTGGATTCCGAAACTTATGAGGGAATCGGAGGGCTGTTATGGGCACCGGAGTTTCACGTTATACACGGCAGACTGTACATATTCCATGCAGCCACACCGGGAGAGTTTTTCCGGGAGGAAAGCCATATTATGGAACTTAGGGAGGGCGGAAATCCCACTCGCAGGGAGGATTGGTCAAGGCCTCGGAGAATTGTGAAAGCGGATGGCAGCGATTTGTGTCCGGCGGGCAAAACCATATCTTTGGATATGACCTGTTTTGAGTGGGAGAAGGAATGGTATGTCATCTGGTCTCAGCGGGAATTTTTACCCAAGGATTTGGGAGCGTGGCTCTACATTGCAAAACTGAATCCTGACAAACCCTGGCAGCTGGCCTCAGAACCGTTGGTTCTGTCAAAGCCTGACTACGGCTGGGGCAATAACCATACTTTTGTGGAGGAGGGACCCTTTGCCCTGCCGAGAGGAAATAAGCTCTATATCACATTTTCCGCGGCAGCGGTAGACACTTCTTATGTGGTCAGCTACCTTGTCATCGATAAGGGAAAAGACTTGTTGAAACGGGAGAACTGGAGGAAGAATAATTATCCGATTTTGACCTCCAGAAGTGTTCCGGGTGAGTACGGAACGGGACATAACGCCTATGTGACGGATGAATACGGAACCGTTTGGAATACTTATCATGCCAGACCGGGCACCGAAGGAGTGAGAAGCAGCGGTATCCGCAGAGTGTACTTTGACATTGACGGCGCGCCTATGCTGGATGTGACAGAGGAACTTGATGTTAAGGCTGAATACAGCGAGGTGGAAACCCGGCTCACTGTAAAAGCAACTTTGTCATAAAAGGAACTAATAAGCCATTGAAACGACTAAACAGTGAAAACGGTGAAATGAAAAAGCGGGGGAAAATCAAAAGGGAATCGTTAAAAGAACCAAGGAGGTAAGTGTATTATGAAAAATCAAAAGATGAGTACGATAATTACAGTTATTATTTCAGTGGTGACGGCAGTCTGTATTCTGCTTCTGTTTATGACGGCAAGCAACAACACAATGGTGGCTATGCGAGACACGGCAGTGGAAAATATGCAGACTTCGCTGGAATCCAAGTCCGCAATTATTGATGAGTATATTGATAAGGCGGAGAATCTGCTGACTGCGTTCAGCAAGGCTCCCGTAATTGCGGAACTTCTGAAAAACCCTGACAATCCGGCGGCTGTGTTGGCAGCCCAGGATTACACCGAAAAATTTTTTGCGGGCCTTGAGGGCTGGGAGGGAATTTACGTGGATGATTGGAACTCTCAGGTATTGACTCACTCAAATCCCGGTGCAGTAGGTATGGTTATGCGTGAGGGAGACTCACTAAAGTCCCTGCAGGATGCCCTGAAAGCTGCCGACAAGGCTTACTGTACGGGTATCTTGGTTTCTCCCGCATCCCAGAAGCTGGTATTGTCGCTGTATTGTCCTGTGTTTGACAAGGACGGAAAGAACATTATAGGCTTTGTGGGCGGTGCACAGCTGGCGGGAAGCCTGAAAACGTTGATGGATGAACTCACCGTAAGGGGTATGGAGGGTGCCCGGGATTACATGATTAATACTGTCACCGGCGCATACATTTTTGATGAGAATGAAAGCCTGATGGGCAAGCCCGTCGAAGATGCAATGTTGCTGTCTGTTATGGATACATTAAACAGTGGTGCGGCAGAAGTAACGGGAAATATGGAATATGTGACCGCTGACGGTGTAAAGAGTATTGCGGTATATCAGGCAATACCGGAAAGAGGTTGGGCGGTTGTCCTGAGTGACAGCCAGGATGAAATTTATGTCAAGGCTTATGCCAGCAGAAATATGTTGGCTTTGATTTGTATTTTTTCGTATATTTTAATTACGGTTTTATCATGGATTTCCGTAAAGTTTTGCGTTAAGCCACTGGATGCAGTGGAACATGCCATTGCAAAGCTGAAGAATCTGGAACTGGAAGTTCCGGAGGAGATGAAAAAGTACATCGGCGGCAGGAGTGAGACAGGAAAGATTGCTACGGCAATGGATTCCCTGTATGTTACTTTGAGAGGAATCGTCTCTACGCTTCGTGGCTGTACGGAGTCTCTTGAGCAGTCTGTAGGTACGATGAGTGATGCAACCTATACACTGATTGAAGCGGTGGGAGACAATTCCGCCACCACCGAGGAACTGGCTGCCAGCATAACCACCACTAATGATGCCATTACCAACGTGGTCAGCGAGATAGAGACAATTTCGGAATTGGTTAGCCGCGTGGAGGATAAGGTGAAAGCCGGAGACGAAAAGAGTATGCAGCTGATTCAGACTGCTGAGAACATGAAGAACATGGCGGGAAGCACTCTGGACGAGGCAGGTGTTAAGATTGAGAAAAACAGGAAAAATGTGGAGGCTGCAATGGTGAACCTCCAGTCTCTTATCCGCATCAACGACATGGCTAAGCAGATACTGGAGATTGCTAACCAGACCAATCTGCTCTCCCTGAATGCTTCTATTGAGGCAGCCAGAGCCGGAGAACAGGGAAGAGGCTTTGCGGTTGTGGCGCAGGAAATCGGCACGCTTGCTTCAAATTCTTCTGCAACCGCCATGCAGATTTCCGAGATTTGTGGGGAAATCAATACCAATATCAAGAATGTGCAGAATTGTGTGGATGATATTATCAACTTTATGGAGAATGATATTTCCCTGAAGTTTAAGGAGTTCGCTAACATTGCAAATGAGTACAGCGATTCTGTTGCGGATATCAGAGGAGCTATCGGAGAAATCGAAGAGAGCTCCAATGGCTTTGTGACTTCTGTTGCCAACATCAGAGAGCGTATGGATGTAATTCAGACTGCATCCAAGGAAAATGAAAT
Source organism: Acetatifactor sp. (assembly GCA_016303085.1). Taxonomy (GTDB): domain Bacteria; phylum Bacillota; class Clostridia; order Lachnospirales; family Lachnospiraceae; genus Acetatifactor. Next base: position 4,587 of record JAEDMI010000002.1, on the reverse strand, counting down.
CGGCGTGGGTGAAATCGTGAATAAGATTGAGCGCACAAACACCACGGCGGAGGAACTACAAAATGTGGGGAAGGCCAATCAAAATAACGCAAGGAAAATCAGCGCTGTGGTGGAGAAGTTTACAGAATAGGGATAATGTTGTAAAATAGCGACAATAAAGCAGGCGGTATGGCGCCGGAAAAGTGGGGATTATGGAACAGAAAAGGATGATACTTGCACCTGAAAAAAACGTGGATTTTCAAAATCGGGTGGATTTCTGCATCGGCACGGGCAGAATGGGTTTGGCATTACATAAGGAGTATTATGAACAGCTGAAGCTGGTTCAGGAGGAAATCGGATTCCGGCATATCAGGGGCCATGGCCTTTTCTGCGATGATATGGCGATATATCAGGTGGGTGAGAACGGTACGGTCGAGTATAACTATACTTACTTGGACAGAGTAATGGACAGTTATAGAGAGCTTGGCTTGAAGCCTTTCCTGGAGTTGGGATTCATGCCGGAAAGGTTGGCAAGCGGAACACAGACCGTCTTTTACTGGAAGGGCAATACCACGCCTCCGGCTTCCTATGAGGCATGGTGCGAAATGGTGAAAGCCTTGCTCTTACACTTGTGTGACAGGTACGGCAGGGATGAGGTGGTGACCTGGCCCGTTGAGGTCTGGAATGAGCCGAATCTGCCAGGCTTCTGGGAACATGCGGATATGCAGGAGTATTTCAGACTGTTCCACAATACCTTTTGTGCCGTGAAGTCGGTGGACAGCCGCTTCCGCGTAGGTGGTCCGGCGGTTTGCGGAGGCAGTGATGAGATTTGGATAAAAGCCTTTATGCAGTATTGTCATGACAATTCCATTGCGGTGGATTTTGTCACCAGACATCACTATACTACAGAGTTTCCCGAGAACGTCGGACATTATGGCTATGCGGAGTTGATGAAGGCGGAGGACGGCTTTGCCAATTTGCATACCACCCGTGAAATCATCGACAGTTTTCCGGAGTATAAGGGGTTGGAAATTCATATTACGGAATTCAATACCTCCTATATTCCCAACTGTCCGTTGCATGACACAAATCAGAACGCGGCATTTATCGCGCAGCAGCTTGCCCGGCTGGGAGAGGACAATGCCTCCTACTCTTACTGGACATTCGGAGATGTGTTTGAGGAACAGGGAGTGCCCTTCACCCCCTTCCACGGCGGTTTCGGGCTGGTGGCAAACGGCTGTATCCCCAAACCAACCTTCTGGAGCTTTGCCTTCTTCAAAAAGCTGAAGGAGAAGCCGGGGCACTGCATTCACCGGGACAACAATGCTGTGGTGATGTGCCTGGAGGACGGAACCTACAGGGGCGTGGTCTGGAACATGACCAACAACCGCAGGGGATATGATTTTACAATGACTCTGGAAATGGCAGAAAACGGGGAAGGCTGTCTTCTGACAAAGACTGTGGATGAAAAGCATTGCAATCCATTGAAGGCCTGGCATGATCTGGGAGAACCTGCAAATCTTACGAAGGAGGAAAACGAACTTCTTCGCACAGCGGCGGTACCCTATACGAGGACTGCAAGAGTCATCCCCCAAAACGGCAGGACGGAAAGCACCTTTACGGTTGCAGAAAACGCAGTGGTGTATTTTGAGTGGAAGCCGGGCAGGGTAAAACCGGACCGGGGCTATTCCTATGAGCGTACCATGCAGTACCCTCATATCAATCCCGTCACTCGCCTGGATTATCCGGATGTGGATGTGATTCGGGTGGAGGATACCTATTATATGGTGAGTACTACCATGCACTTCATGCCGGGCTGCGAAATCCTGCGCTCCTACGACTTACGGAACTGGGAGCATGCGGCCTACGTCTATGATACGCTTGACGGAACACCGGGGCAGAAGCTGGAGGGAGAGCAGAGTATTTACGGACAGGGTATGTGGGCGGCATCTTTGAGATATCATAAGGGAACCTATTATATATGCTTTGTGGCAAATGATACTCACAAAACCTATCTTTATACGGCGGACAAGATAGAGGGCCCCTGGGAGAAGCATTTTGTGGAGGGCTTTTACCACGACTGTTCTCTGCTGTTTGATGATGACGACAGGGTATACATCGCTTACGGCAACAAAAATATTTATATCACGGAGCTGAAAAAGGACTTGAGCGGACCTCTGGAGGGCGGACTTCACAGGCTGGCGGTCAGCGACGAGGGTAATCCGAATCTCGGCTACGAGGGGACTCATTTTTATAAGATAAACGGGAAATATTATCTGTTCTTCATCCATTCCAAAAGAGAGTGCTGGAGAAGAACGGAAAGCTGCTTTGTGGCGGATTCCCTGACCGGAGAATTTACGGGCGGCGACGTGCTGGATGATGACAGAGGCTACTGTGGGCAGGGTGTTGCCCAGGGCGGCATTGTGGATACTCCGGATGGAAAATGGTATGCCATGTTGTTCCAGGACAGCGGAGCAGTGGGACGGATACCGATATTGATGCCTCTGACATGGGAGAAGGATTATCCGGTGTTTGGTGATAACGGAAAGATACCTGAGGAGTTTCCCATAGAGAGCACCCGTCCCGGATATGTATATCGTCCGCTGACGGAAAGCGATGATTTTAAGGGAGAACTGAAACCTTGCTGGCAGTTTAACCATGAGCCGGACAAAAGCCTGATATTCCATGACCGGGAGAAGGGAAGTTTTCGGGTGCAGACCGATAAAATCTGTCAGGAACTGACCCGGGCAAAGAATATGATTACCCAGCGGATGGCCTATCCCGGATGTGCCGGAGAGGTTACAGTGGACGGAAGTAATCTGAAGGAAGGTGATTATGCCGGTATCTGTGCATTACAGAGCTGCTATGGTTTTGTGGGTGTCACCAGAAGAGAGGGCAGGCTGTATCTGACGGTGCGTACTATGGAAACGGAAGGTCATTCCATGATGCCATTGAAAAAGGAGGAGAGCAGAGAGCGGGAAACTGCGGCGATTTTGCTGGAAGAAAGCGTTGTCCGTCTGAAGCTGGAAGTAGAGTTTACAAATATGCAGGATACGGCTTCCTTCTATTACAGAGGTGCAGGCTTACAGGTACGGAATCCGTGGGTAAAGGCAGGAGGAGAGCACAAGCTGTATTTCAAGTTGGACCACTTTACGGGGTGCAGATTCGGCCTGGTGGTGTATTCCACAGAGGAAGCGGGCGGTTCTGCCGAATTTCGTGATTTTGTATACCGTGACAGGTAAAAATAGCAAAATTTGAGCAATATTTGAGAGGCGAATCGAAGCGATTCGCTTCTTTTTTGTACGATTTAGCAACACTTGGAAAAAAGATAGCAAAGAATGAGAAGACAGAACGGGATAAACTTGCCGCTCTGCACAACTCGCACAAAAGAATCGCAACGTTTAATGGAAATATAGCAAGGATTGAGGAGACATAAGGGGACCTTTTTGTGTAATATGCTATTGTAAGAAGGGTATTACGATCCTTTTGTATGTATAAAATGCGATTAAGACGGGATTTTTGTGGAGGAAAGTATGAAAAGCTCTGTAAAGAAAGTGCTTGTAGCAGTAGGGGTTATCGCAGTGGTGGCAGTGATTGCTGTCCTTTCGTCCTTGCGCGAGGTAGAGGATTTTCATGAAAAGTATGAAGGGCATGACCTGATCACTGATGTGGAAGGTATGGAGAGAGAGGGAACCTATACAGGGTACCTCAATGCGCATACCGATGCAACGTGCGTTGCACAGAGCGTTGAGGTAGATTTGTTTGATTATACCGCAGAGGGTGATGTGGAGGTTTACAGTAATTACGAGGGCGCTGATAAGGCACTGTATACCGGCACCGGATCTCTGGTTACCTGGAAGGTAAATGTGCCTGAGACGGGTTTCTATAATTTATATATGGAATATCTGATTCCGGAGTCCAGAGGCGTTGCGGCAGAAAGAGCCGTTTATGTGAATGGTCAGATTCCTTTTGAGGATGCACTGAATATTTCATTCACAAGAATTTGGACTGACGGCGGAGAAAAAAGAGTGGATAATCAGGGCAATGAGATCCGCCCTGTCCAAGTTGAGGTTTTTGACTGGCAGAAATCCCGGTTCCGCGATGATATGGGATATGTGACGGAGCCTTACATGTTTTATCTGGAAAAAGGCGAGAATGAAATCAGCCTTGCCGGCGAGAATGAACCGATTGTTCTGAAAAAACTGGTAGTAGCCGGGATTGAGACCATTGACAACTATCAGGCGTATCTGGCAAAGCAGCCGCAAGTGAACGCCTCCGAAGCTGCGAAAAGTTATTGCCAGGTGATTCAGGGCGAGGATTCCACTTATCGTTCCGAGTCCTCTCTCTATGCAAAATATGACAGGTCTTCACCGACCACCCAGCCAAACAGTGTGACCAACACGGTACTCAATTATGTGGGCGGCGATGCGTGGAGAAGCTCCGGTCAGTGGATTGAATGGAGCTTTGAGGTTCCGGAGGACGGCTATTACAATATCATGATAAAGGGACGTCAGAATTACTCCCGAGGCATGGTGTCCAACAGAACCGTGTACATAGACGGCGAGATTCCTTTCTCTGAGATGCAGGAGATTGGTTTTGAATACAGCA
>JAEDMI010000117.1 GCA_016303085.1 Acetatifactor sp. | reverse complement strand
GATCCTCTTGTAAACGGTCTTGTAGATGACGTAGATGCAACTCTGGAGCAGTTCAGAGCAGCAATGGAAAGCGCCGGTATCCGTGATATTCTTGCAGAGATGGAGTCTCAGGCTGCGGCATATGTGGCAAACTGATAAATGCATGACAGTAAGTGAATGATTCGGGTAAAAAAATCGGGAGCCGCCGCGTAAAGCGGTGGTTCCCTTTTGAAAGGAAGAGCTTTATGACACTGGATGAAATGGCAAAAAGCCTGGGAGTATCGAAAAGTACAGTTTCCAGGGCGCTGTCCGGCAAGGGCAGAATCGGTGAGGAAACAAGAGAGCGCATTCGGGAATTTGCCAGATTGCAGAACAACAGCCGAAGCAGGACGCAGGATGAGACAAAGGCCACAAAAAATTTGGGTGTTATTCTGCCGGCTGATGTCTATTCAAACGGAGGGCCGTACTTTCAGGAGTGCATTCTTGGTATCTGTGAGACTGCAACCTTTCTGGATTATGATGTACTGATTGCCACGGGTTCTGCCAACGATGTATACGGCATGCCATTCTCACAGAAGCGGGAGACTTTACAGAGAAATATGAGGTATACAAAAAGATTATCGGAAAGTATACGGAGATTCCCGAAGTAACCTTCAGTACGCCTATTATAAAGAAGGATTATGGCAGTATAGAGGCAAAGGAAAAGGTTGGACTGTTCCGGACACTGGAGGATATTGCTGTGCCGGTATACAGTGCCTATACACAATCCATGGAGAGACTGGGTCAGTATTACGGATATATCCTGTATACTTCAAAAACCACAAATGAGCGAAAGTTGGAAAAAATCCGGCTGCACAAAGCAAATGACCGTGCAAATATTTTTCTGAACGATAAGCGGCTGCTGACCCTTTACGACAGAGAACTGCTGACGGAGTGGGAAATCAGTGCAGAAGCGGAGCCCGGCGATGAACTTCGGATTTTGGTGGAAAATATGGGGCGTGTCAACTTCGGTCCCGGGATGGAGGCACAGAGAAAGGGAATTGACGGCTGCGTACAGATAAACGGCCATATGCATCATGGATGGCAGCAGTACTGCCTGCCGTTGGACAATCTGGATAAGCTGGATTTCTCAAAGGGATATGAGAGCGGCTTACCGGCATTTTACCGTTTTGAACTTCAGGTGGAGGAGAAAGGTGATACTTTCCTTGAGCTTGACGGTTGGGGAAAAGGCTGCGTGTTTGTAAACGGCTTCAATATCGGAAGGTATTGGGAGATCGGGCCGCAGAAAAGACTTTACATTCCCGCACCCCTGTTAAAACAGGGAAAAAACGAAATCATTGTGTTTGAGACAGAGGGCAAGAGCACGGGAATTATCAGCTTCCGTAATGAACCGAATATCGGTTAAAAAGAAAAAGAGATGGCAAAACATCTCTTTTTTTGACAAATTAAATTGTAGCATAGTGTTGTGGAGTGTGGTATAATATGCAGGAAACCATGAACAGTGCGCAAAAGCCTGATAAGAAGACGCGTCATGCTTGCATGTAAGCGGCAGCTTATCAGACTTTTGACATAGTGCGAAGCACGTGAGCGAGATGAAGCGAAGCGAAATCGAGCACGCACTGCGAAGCAACCGTTTACGGTATTTATGGGGATAGCGGACTGTACGGGGTATATGTGTATGAAAAAGAGAATCAGATTAAAGGGTCGGATTAAGACCTATATACAATTCAGTATTTATCTTGGCGTGCTTCTTTGCATCGTGGATGTCGCTATGTTCATGATTAACCTGCAGGCAGGAGCGTTGCTTGCAGGTTATATACTTGTTTATTTTGCGATTACGCTCTCGTTGTATTTTTACAATAAGCCCATTATTATGAATGAGCTGGTGAGTTTTGCCACGGAATATGGACAGATTCAGCGAAAACTGCTCAGAGACATGGATCTGCCTTATGCACTTTTGGATGACAACGGCAAGGTAATTTGGACCAATATAGCCTTTGAGTCTGTGATTCATCAGCCGAAGGGCTATAACAAGTCCATAACCGCATTGTTTCCTACCATCACCCGTGATCGTCTGCCGGACGACAGCGGATTGGATGAAGCGCAGTACGAGTTGGAGTATGAAGGCAGTGAATACGTAGCCAAATTTAAGAAGGTTTCATTGAAGGAGATGGCGGAACACAGCGATATGATAGATGCCCGGGATTACAACGGTTATCTGATTGCGGTGTACCTCTATGATGAGACAGCCCTTCACATTGCCTTACAGGAAGTGGATGACCAGAGTCTTGCGGTCGGAATGGTTTACCTGGATAATTACGAGGAAGCGCTGGAGAGCGTGGAGGAAGTTCGACGTTCACTTTTGATTGCATTGATTGACCGAAAGGTGAACAGATATATTTCCGCATTGGATGGTATCTGCAAAAAGTTGGAGAAGGACAAGTATCTCGTTATTATGAGAAAACAGGCTGTCGCACAACTGCAGGAGTCCCGGTTTGATCTGCTTGAGGAAGTAAAGACTGTCAATATCGGTAACGAGATGGCAGTTACTATCAGTATCGGTGTGGGGCTTGATGGACTGACCTACGCGCAGAACTACGAATTTGCCCGCAATGCCATTGACCTGGCATTGGGACGTGGCGGAGACCAGGCGGTTATCAAGACGCCGGAAAGCATTACATATTACGGCGGCAAGAGCCAGCAGATAGAGAAGAATACAAGAGTGAAAGCCCGTGTGAAAGCTCATGCTCTCCGGGAGATTATTACCGGTAAGGATTTGGTGCTTGTCATGGGGCACTGTATGCCGGATGCGGACAGTTTCGGTGCAGCTGTAGGTATCTATCGGATAGCCCAGACTCTCGGAAGAAAGGCACATATTGTCCTGAACGAGGTAACGCCTTCTATTGCACCGATGATTGAATTATTTAAGAATAACCCCGAATATGAGGATGACATGATTGTGGGAAACCAGCAGGCCATAGACGCAGCCAACAGCAACTGTGTGCTGGTAGTGGTGGATGTAAACAAGCCGTCTATTACGGAATGTCCCGAATTGTTGCGTTTCTGCAAATCAGTGGTAGTACTTGACCATCACAGACAGGGAACAGAGACTATTGAAAACGCTACGCTTTCCTATGTGGAGCCGTATGCTTCATCCTCGTCCGAGATGGTATCCGAGATATTGCAGTATACCTATGACAATATCAAAATCCGCACGGAGGAAGCGGATTGTATGTACTCCGGTATTATGGTAGACACAAATAACTTTATGACCAAGACAGGTGTGCGTACCTTTGAGGCAGCAGCTTTCCTCAGACGAAACGGTGCGGATGTAACGAGAGTACGCAAGCTGTTTCGTGAGGATGCTTTGGAATACAAGGCGAAAGCCGATACAGTCAGCCAGGCAGAAATTTACAAGCAGTGTTTTGCTATTTCCATTTGTACGGCAGATGAGCTTCCCAGCCCGACAGTTATCGGAGCACAGGCAGCAAATGAACTGTTGAACATCAAGGGAATCAAGGCAAGCTTTGTCCTCACTGATTATCAGGGGAAAATCTATATCAGTGCCCGCTCCATTGACGAGGTAAATGTTCAGGTGATTATGGAGAGAATGGGCGGAGGCGGCCATCTGAGTACCGCAGCCTGCCAGATGGAAGGAATGGGAATCATTGAAGCAATCGGAGCTTTGAAACGTACCATCGATTCCATGTTGGAGAACAACGAGATTTAGCAGAAAACGACAGAAAGGACTTAGGAAGATGAAGATTATATTGTTGCAGGATGAGAAGAAGTTGGGGAAAAAAGGCGATATCATCGAAGCCAGTGAAGGCTATGCAAGAAATTATATTCTGCCCAAGAAAATCGGTGTGGAAGCGACGCCCAAGAATATGAACGACTTAAAACTTCAGAAAGCAAACAGTGAAAAAATCGCGCAGGAGCAGCTGGACGCGGCAAAGGCTCTGGCGGCAGAGTTGGAAAGTAAAATTGTTGTGGTTAAGATCAAGGCGGGAGAGGGAGGAAAGGCTTTCGGCTCTGTATCCGGTAAGGAGATTGTCACGGCTCTGAAGGAACAGCATAATATCGAAGTCGACAAGAAGAAACTTCAGCTTCCCGAGAGTCTGAAAAACTTCGGAAGTTACGAGGTGTCTGTAAAGCTTCATCCCCGGGTTACGGGAAAGATGACGGTAAAAGTAACGGAAGCCTGATGACAGATGTGCTTCAAGGGTAATTAAAATGGAAGAGAATGTGATAAAAAGAATACTGCCTCATAGCGTGGAGGCCGAGCAATCGGTAATCGGTTCCATGATTATGGATCGCGAGGCCATTGTGGTGGCATCGGAACTGATTACAGGCGAAGATTTTTACAACAAGCAGTACGGTATCCTCTTTGAAACCATGGTGGAATTGAATGATGCCGGAAGTCCCGTGGACTTGGTGACGCTTCAGAATAAGCTGAAGGAGAAGGATGTGCCTCCCGAGGTTAGCAGTCTGGAGTTTGTAAGAGATCTGATAACAGCAGTGCCTACATCGGCAAATATTAAGTATTATGCGAACATAGTGGCAGAAAAGGCTACATTGAGGCGCCTGATTCGTCTGAATGAGGAAATTGCAAATACCTGTTATGCAGGGAAGGAAAGTCTCGAGTACATACTGGAAGATACTGAGAAACGTGTCTTTCAGCTGGTGCAGAAGCGTACTACAGATGACTTTGTACCGGTACGCCAGATTGTCATGAATGCCATGGACAAGATTGAGACAGCGGCGAAGAACAAGGGAAGTGTTACCGGTATTCCAACAGGCTTTATCGATTTGGATTACAGAACTGCGGGTATGCAGCCTTCGGATTTAATTCTGGTAGCAGCCCGTCCATCCATGGGAAAGACTGCGTTTGAACTGAATCTGGCTCAGTATATGGCCTTTAAGAAGGATATGACGGTTGCCTTGTTCAGCCTGGAAATGAGTAAGGAGCAGCTGGTTAATCGTATGTTTTCCCTGGAGTCCAATGTGGATGCCCAGAAACTGCGTACAGGTCAGCTGAATGACCAGGAGTGGGAGCGCCTGATAGAGAGTGCGGGTACCATCGGCAAATCCAAGCTGATTATTGACGATACACCGGGCATCAGTATTGCGGAGCTGCGCTCCAAGTGCAGAAAATATAAACTGGAACATGATTTGAAAATTATTATGATAGACTATCTGCAACTGATGTCGGGAAGCGGAAGAAGCGAATCCAGACAACAGGAAATTTCGGATATATCCCGATCCCTGAAAGCACTGGCCAGAGAATTGAATGTACCGGTGGTTGCGCTGTCACAGCTGTCACGAGCGGTGGAACAGAGACCGGACCACAGGCCCATGCTTTCCGACCTGCGTGAGTCAGGAGCTATCGAGCAGGATGCTGATGTGGTTATGTTTCTCTATCGGGATGATTATTATAACCATGATTCACCGGAAAAGGGAATTTCGGAGGTTATAATAGCCAAGCAGAGAAATGGTCCTATCGGTACCGTAAAACTGGCATGGCTGCCGGAATACACAAAATTTGCCAACCTTGAGCACAAGAAGGGTGATGAACAATAAAATAAGCATATTACGAAAGAGAATGAGCGAAATGCTCATTCTCTTTCTGCGTATAGAAAGGAGACAATATGAGTAATTATCTTTTTATTTCGGATGCTGCGAAAGAGGTCAAAGTGGAGAGCCATGTGCTGCGGTACTGGGAGGAGGAACTGCATCTTCCGATAAAACGCAATGAATTGGGCCACCGCTATTATACAGAGGAGGATGTGGAACGTTTTAAACTGATTAAGGATATGAAGGAGAGGGGACTACAGTTGAAAGCAATTAAAATGATTCTGAAGGATGGGAAACTCGACGTGTTGCCGCAGGAAACCGAAAAGGAAAGGAAGCAGGAGGGAGGTCTTGCCATAGATATTGTGAGCAGTAGGGAGCATGCGGTATCTGCGGAATCCAGGGAGGACAAGTCCAGAAGGCTTCAATGGCTGTTACAACAGTTGATACGTGAGACTCTGCAGGAAAATAACAGTGAGCTATGCAGGGAAATTAAAGAGAGCGTTGTAAAGGAACTGGATTATCAGTTCAGGATGCAGGAGGAAAGGGAGGAAGCCAGAGAAAGAAAAATGGAAGAACGGGACGAAGAGCATTATAAGAAGATGGACGAGCTTCTTCGTAAAAAGAGTAAAGGAGGATTCACACTGGGGAAAAAAAGAAAAGGCACCCCATAGGGTGCCTCAACTGCACAATGATGTGCATTTCTCTTTTGCTTGCTGTGTTTACCTTAAGCTTGCTCAATAGCACCGGTAGGGCACTGACCTGCGCAGGAACCGCAGTCGATGCACTTATCTGCATCAATTTCAAACTTGCCGTCTCCCATGCTGATAGCACCAACGGGGCACTGAGCCTCGCAAGCACCACATGCTACACAAGCGTCACCAATTGCATATGCCATAACTTTATCCTCCTTATTGTTTGATACAAATTTATCAATAACTGTACTTATTGTAATATAAATGCGTATTGAATACAAGTGCTAAATTTTTAATTCAGACCGTCTCTTTTTGATTCCGTCCAGAATGACCTGCTTTTTTTCCAAAAGCTTGGTCTGATCCATCGGAGGTACTCCGTGGAGCTTGTATTCCATGCCGAGACTCTGGTATTTCTTTTCACCCATGGTGTGATAAGGCAGCACATCAAGGGCCTTCAGGTTGCTAAACTGACCGATGAAATAACCAAGATCAAAGAGATATTTATCGTCATCGGTAATACCGGGGACTACCACATGCCGAATCCACATATCTACATGCTTTTCGTTGAGATATGCGGCAAATTTCAGAATGTTGGTGTTGGACTGCTGCGTCAAATCTTTATGCTTTTCGGGGTCAATGTGCTTGATGTCCAACATGACAAGATCTGTCAGTCCCATGAGCCTGTCCATCTTTTCCATTTGTGTGGCGCTGTCCGGATTGAAGGCAATGCCGGAGGAGTCGATACAGGTGTGAATATTGCGTTCCTTTGCCAGAGTAAACAAATCAATTAAAAAGTCTATCTGCATCAGTGGTTCTCCGCCGGTGACGGTAAGCCCGCCACCATTCACGTAAAACGCACTGTTTCTTTCGTACTGTTCAATAATATAGGACGGTTCCATCAAAGTGCCGCCATTCATATCCCATGTATCGGGATTGTGGCAATATGCGCAACGCATAGGGCAGCCCTGAACAAACACAACAAAGCGCGTGCCCGGTCCGTCTACTGTGCCAAAACTCTCTAATGAATGAATTCTACCTTGCATAAGATTACCTTCACTTCCTTTTTGATGAAAAAGACCGGAAGGAAAATCCTTCCGGTCTTTTGATGTTTCCTTTAAAGCCGACCGTGATTAGATTGCCTCATGGAAAGTACGAGAGATAACGTCAGCCTGCTGTTCGGGAGTCAACTTGATGAAGTTAACTGCATATCCGGATACGCGGATGGTCAGCTGAGGATACTTCTCGGGATGCTGCTGAGCATCCAGTAAAGTCTCTCTGTTCAGAACATTTACGTTCAGATGATGGCCGCCCTTTGTTGCGTAACCATCCAATAAGTTTACAAGGTTATTCACCTGTGTTGCACTTGCTGCCATGATTTTTTCCTCCTTAATTATTTGTTATTGATAGTCATCTAAGCCTTGTTCCAAGGTGGGTACACTGCAGGCTAACGGAGTTCTGGAGCAGTCCGTACAGCCCATGGTCTGAACGTTCTTTGATTCTTTGTTATCCTGATCGTAGTCCACATTAACGTGGCCGACCCCGTCAGCCATGCCGGAATCCAGCATCTTGACAAGGTCATCAATCATTTTGTTTTCGTCCAT
>JAEDMI010000116.1 GCA_016303085.1 Acetatifactor sp. | reverse complement strand
GGTACAGGATTTTTATCCCACACCCTCCACTTTCTCCACGGTTATGTATTATACGGGTATTGACCCCAGGGATATGAAACCTGTCTATGTTTGCCGCAATCCTCATGAGAAAGCGATGCAGCGGGCTCTGATACAATACAGGAATCCAAAGAATTATGATTTGGTTTTTGAGGCATTGACTAAGGCGGGACGAACAGACTTAATCGGATTTGACAGGAAATGCCTGATTCGTCCGAGAAAAGGAATTCAGGCGGATGACAGCAAACGAAGCGTGGGAACTGCCATAAAACCGAAAAAGAAGAAAACCATCAGAAACGTGCATAAAAAGAAATCATAAAAGAAAGGCAGGCAGACTTTATGAATATCATTATTATCACGGGAGCATCTTCGGGCATGGGAAGGGAATTTGCACTGCAGATGGACCTCTATTTTACAAATATAGATGAATTTTGGCTGATTTCAAGAAATGAGGAAAAGTTGAAAAAAGTTGCAGGTCTTCTGACGCATAAAACCAGAATTCTTCCGATGGATGTTACAGACAGCCGTAACCTGGATACTCTGGAAGATATACTGATCGAGCAAAACGCTACCGTCAGGATGCTGATAAACTGTGCAGGTTTCGGGTTGATGGGTTCATTCGTAGAGCAAAGCGCTCTTTCCATGATTCGATTAAATTGTGAAGCTTTGACAGAGATGACTCACCGCATGATTCCGTATATGCGAAGGAACAGCAGAATCATACAGCTTGCGTCCAGTGCAGCGTTTCTTCCTCAACCTGACTTTGCTGTGTACGCTGCAACAAAATCCTATGTACTCAGCTTCTCAAGAGCCTTAAACGAGGAATTGAAGCCGTTTGGCATTACGGTGACCGGCGTATGTCCGGGACCTGTGGACACACCGTTTTTTGATATTGCGGAGCAGAACGGCAGTACACTTGCCATAAAAAAGTATGTCATGGCAAGCCCCGATAAAGTTGTGAATCAGGCTCTCAGAGATTCTTATTACAGACACGCCATGTCAGTATACAGCCTTCCCATAAAGATATTACATGTGCTTTCCGGAGCCGTACCTCACGGAATAATACTGAACGTGATGGAACTTATGAAGAAGAAAGGGATGTAGAATATGAAGCTGAAACGTTTGTTTTCCTCCTCGTTCGCCAAAGGAACGGAAAACTATCTGAACACACAAAAAAAATATGAAATTCTGCGGACAATTCTCTATTTTTCGGTATCGGCTTCTCTTTTTATCGCCGGCTACCTCCAGACAAAGACAAAGGTCAACCTTCTGACTGTGGTAGCGGTACTGGGGTGTCTTCCGGCCAGCAAAAGTGCAGTGAATGCCATTATGTTCCTGCGCTTTCAAAGCTGTTCCTACGCATGCGCAAGTGAAATTAAAAATCATTGTGGAAGCTTAAAGGGATTGTTTGACTGCGTTTTCACCTCCTATAAAAATAATTACTGTGTCAGTCATCTGGCAGTGAGAGACAATACTATATGCGGTTTTACGGAGAATGACAAGTTTGAGGACAATGAGTTTTATAAGCATATTCAGGATATTCTGAAGATGGAAGGACACAAGGAAGTGACGGTAAAAATTTTTCATAATCTGACCAAATATACAGAGCGCTTGGAACAGATGAATGCTCTGGAAGAGGACGAGGCAAAGACGCAGGCAATCATTGAGACGTTAAAAAGCGTCATGCTTTAAAAAACATTTTCAAGGAGACACCTCATGCAATCGGTGACTATCGGAAACAATCAGGCGGGACAGCGTCTGGACAAATTTTTACATAAATTTATGCCTGAGGCCGGAACCGGCTTCCTTTATAAAATGCTTCGGAAGAAAAATATTACTCTGAACGGTAAAAAGGCGGAGGGAGCTGAAATCCTTGTCCTGGGAGACACGGTTTCTTTCTATTTCTCTGATGAGACTTTTTGTAAATTTACAGGTGCTTCTTTGACAGGAAATGAGTGCTGTTGTAATATAACCGGAGAACAGGGCAAATCATCACGGATTCCGATAAACGAATATGAGAAGGCTTACAGCACCCTTCACGGAATAAACATTATTTATGAGGATGACAATATTCTGATTGCATGTAAGCCGGCGGGAATTCTTTCCCAGAAGGCAGCGAACTCGGATATCAGCCTGAACGAGTGGCTGATTGGATATCTTCTGGCGAAGGACCCCTCCTTATGCAAGGAACTGAATACCTTCCGACCCTCAGTATGCAACCGTCTGGACCGCAACACCAGCGGTATTGTCCTCTGTGGAAAGTCCCTTGCAGGCTCCCAGTATTTAAGCAAATGTATCAAAGAAAGAAGTATCAGGAAGTTTTACAGAACAATATGTGTAGGCAGATTGGAGCAAAAGGCTACGGTCAAGGGTTATCTGGAGAAGGATGTCTCCAGAAATAAGGTGACTGTTCTGGAAACTCCATCAGGCTCGGGAAAGCAGAAAGTCATAGAAACCTCTTATTGCCCCATTGGTTTTTCCGAAAAATACACGCTTTTGGAGGTTGAGCTGATTACGGGAAAAACCCATCAGATACGTGCCCATCTGGCAAGTATCGGTCATCCTCTGATTGGAGATTTTAAGTATGGAAATGAAAATACAAATGATTTGTTAAAGAAAAAGCTTCATCTGAAGTACCAGCTGTTGCACGCTTACAGGGTTGTGTTCCCGTCCTGTGCGGAAGGTGTAGGTGCAGTCTTAAGCAAAAAGGAGTTCTTCGCGCCTTATCCGCAGCAATTTAAAGCAGTGTCGGAAGGTCTTGGATTTACTACAGTCAGGTAGATTTTTTCGTGTAAGAATTATGATACCGGAAAGGCATGGTTTATAAATGGCGACATGGAATTCCAGAGGCTTAAGAGGCTCTGCGCTAGAGGATATGATAAACAGAACAAATGAAAAATATGCTGCGGCAGGGCTTGCACTGATTCAAAAGGTTCCTACCCCCATCACTCCGATAAAAATGGATAAGGAACACAGACAGATAACTCTGGCATATTTCGAACAGAAGAGTACAGTGGATTATATCGGTGCGGTTCAGGGACTTCCGGTTTGTTTTGATGCCAAGGAATGCGCTACAGATACTTTTGCGTTACAGAATATCCATCCTCATCAGGTAGCGTTCATGAAAGACTTTGAAAAGCAGGGCGGGATATCCTTTTTCCTGATTTATTATACCCATAAGGATATATTATATTATCTTCCTTTGGAGATGCTTCTTTTCTTCTGGAACAGAGCTCAGGAGGGAGGAAGAAAGAGTTTTCGATATGAGGAGCTGAATCCCGACTATGTGCTGCCTAAAAAACACGGAATTCTGGTTCCTTATCTTGACATCCTGCAAAAGGATTTAGAGGACCGGGAAGAATAGCTTGACAGGAATGCTTTCTTCTTATATACTACTTTTAGTTTATTTCGCTACCATGCTAACATGGTAGCGTGCTAAAGCATTTAAGAAAAGGAAACGGATATGAGCAAACAGCTATTACATACTCCGGAAGGAGTCAGAGATATTTACGGAAAAGAATACCTTCGGAAGCAGGAAGTGGAAAACAGACTTCATGATTGCATCCGTCTATACGGCTACGAAGATATACAGACACCAACCTTTGAGTTCTTTGATGTGTTCTCAAAGGAAATCGGGACAACGCCCAGCAGAGAACTTTACAAGTTCTTCGACAAGGAGGGTAATACCCTTGTGCTCAGACCTGATTTTACTCCATCCATTGCCAGATGTGCGGCAAAATATTTCTGCGAGGAGAATATTCCCCTTCGTTTTTGCTATGTGGGAAATACTTTTATCAACACCTCAAATCTGCAGGGGAAATTAAAGGAATCTACTCAAATGGGCGCGGAACTGATAGGTGATTCCTCCGTGGAAGCAGATGCTGAGATGATAAGCCTTGTTGTCAAGGCACTGAGCAATGCAGGATTGCAACGCTTCCGGGTATCCATCGGAGAGGTGGAATACTTTAAGGGACTTTGCGAGGAGGCAGGACTGGACGAGGAGACGGAGATGGACTTGAGGGCCTGCATTTCCGGGAAAAATTACTTTGCAGCGCAAGAGCTCCTACAGGAGAGAAATGTGGTAGAACCTTATCACAGCCGTCTCCTGAAGGTCGCAGATATGTTCGGTGACATGTGTTCTCTTCCAGAGGCTAAAGAAATGGTAAACAATACCCGTTCGTTGGCGGCCATAGAGCATCTGGAAAAGTTACATGAAGTACTAAAAGCCTACGGAGTGGCAGAATATATTTCCTTTGACCTTGGACTTTTGAGCAAATATAAATATTACACAGGTGTCATTTTCAAGGCATATACTTATGGCGTAGGTGATGCGGTTGTCAAGGGCGGAAGATACGATAATCTTTTGCGTCAGTTTGGCAAAGAAGCTCCTGCGGTAGGCTTTTGTATGGTGATAGACAATATTTTGGAGGCGTTATCAAGACAGAAAGTGGAAGTCCCTGCTCCGTCTCCGGTACGGAAAATCTACTACAACCATAGTAATTTTAAAGATAAATTGACAGAGGTACAGCAGCTTCGGAATAACGGAAATGCTGCCGTGCTGATTTCAGAAGAAAGCAGAGGCAACTGATGATGAATGAAGAAAGATATCTGACTTTCGCTCTCGGCAAGGGCAGACTTGCCAATAAAACTCTGGACCTTTTTGAACAGATCGGCATTACCTGTGAGGAAATGAAAGATAAGGACTCCAGAAAGCTGATTTTTGTAAATGAAGAATTGAAGCTTAAGTTCTTTCTGTCTAAGGGACCGGATGTACCTACATATGTGGAATACGGTGCCGCAGATATCGGTGTGGTGGGAAGAGACACTATACTGGAGGAAAACAGAAATGTATACGAGGTTCTTGACCTGGGCTTCGGAAAGTGCAGAATGTGCGTCTGCGGGCCCGCTTCGGCAAAAGAACTTTTGCTTCACCATGAGAGAATTCGTGTTGCCAGCAAGTATCCAAATATTGCAAAGGATTATTTTTATAATAAAAAGCATCAGACAGTAGATATCATTAAACTGAACGGCTCCGTGGAGCTCGGCCCCCTTGTAGAGTTGTCGGATGTTATCGTAGATATCGTGGAGACAGGCTCCACCTTGCGGGAAAACGGTCTTGAGGTATTGGAGGAGGTTTGTCCACTGTCCGCCAGAATGATTGTCAATCCCGTCAGCATGCAGATGGAACAGGAACGTATCAAGAAGCTGGTTAATCAAATACGTGAAAAGATTGTGATTTCCGCCTGATGACGGAATGATGAGAAAGGTATGGTTATAAAAATGAGAATCGTTGCACTTTCAAAGGAGTCAAAACAAAATATTTTAAAGGATTTGTTAAAGAGAAGTCCCAACAATTATTCTCAATTTGAGGCTACCGTCAACGAGATTATCGAAAGAGTGAAGTCAGAAGGTGACAAAGCCCTGTTTGACTACACACTTAAGTTTGACAGATTTGCCCTGAATTCCGAAAATATAAAGGTGACAAAAGAAGAAATTGAAGAGGCTTACGGGAAACTGGACAGAAATCTGATTGAGGTGATTAAGAAATCAGCGGAAAATATCCGTTCTTTTCACGCCAGACAACTGCGTAACAGCTGGTTTGATGCCAAAGAAGACGGTACCATTCTCGGAATGAAGATAACTGCCATCGAAAAAGCAGGTGTCTATGTGCCCGGCGGCAAGGCTGCCTATCCATCCAGTGTATTGATGAATGTAATTCCGGCTAAAGTGGCAGGAGTATCAGAGATTATTATGACGACGCCCCCCGGTGCTGACGGAAAAGTAAATCCCGGCACTTTGGTTGCTGCTGATATCGCAGGTGTAGATACCATTTATAAAATCGGCGGTGCTCAGGCTATCGCTGCCATGGCCTTCGGAACAGAATCCATCCCAAAAGCGGATAAAATTACAGGCCCCGGTAATATTTTCGTGGCTCTTGCAAAGAAGGCGGTATACGGCTATGTCAGCATCGACTCCATTGCAGGTCCCAGTGAAATTCTTGTACTGGCGGATGAAACTGCAAATCCAAAATATGTGGCAGCTGATTTGCTTTCACAAGCAGAACATGACGAACTTGCAAGCGCTATTCTGATTACAACCTCGAAGGAACTGGCAGAAAAGGTGTCTGCTCAGGTGGATGTATTTGTAAAACAGCTGAGCAGGACGGAAATTATGCAGAAGTCTCTGGATAATTACGGATATATCCTGCTTGCAGAAAACATGTCCGATGCCATTGACGCAGTAAATGAGATCGCCTCCGAACACCTTGAAATTCTCACTGCAAATCCCTTTGAAGTCATGACAAAGGTAAAAAATGCGGGAGCTATTTTTATGGGCGAGTATGCTTCCGAGCCACTTGGCGATTACTTTGCAGGCCCTAACCACATCCTACCTACCAATGGAACCGCAAAGTTCTTCTCACCTGTGAATGTGGACGATTTTATCAAGAAAACCAGTATTATTTCCTATTCCAGAGAAGCCCTCGAGAAAGTGCATAAGGACATTGAGACCTTTGCCGAAAGTGAAGGCTTGACTGCACACGCAAACAGCATTAAAGTTAGATTTGAGTAAATGTAAAATATGGAAGCCGCCCGATACGGCAGAACAGCGAGGGAGTATGAGTGAAATTTTAAATAACAACCAAAAGCTAAGGTCCTGTGAAATCAGTCGTAAGACAAAGGAGACAGATATCTGTATCAGTCTGAATCTTGACGGTGCAGGGAAATCCGATATTTCTACCGGTATAGGCTTTTTTGACCATATGCTTGAGGGATTTTCCAAACATGGATTCTTCGACCTTTCCTGCAAGGTAAACGGTGATTTAAAAGTTGACGGGCATCACACCGTTGAGGATACAGGCATTGTGCTGGGGCAGGCTATCGCAAAAGCGGTGGGCGACAAAAAGGGAATCTGCCGCTACGGTTCCTTTATCCTTCCCATGGACGATGCCCTTGCTCTCTGCGCGGTGGATCTCTGCGGCAGACCCTATCTGAATTTTGACTGTACTTTTCCCGTGGAGAAGGTGGGAGAGCTGGATACAGAGCTTGTACGGGAGTTTTTTTACGCGGTTTCCTACAGTGCCGGCATGAATCTTCACATTAAGATGCTTGACGGTGTGAACGCACACCACATGATTGAAGCAATGTTCAAAGCCTTTGCAAAAGCTCTGGATGCCGCAGTAAGCTACGATTCCCGTATTCAGGATGTTTTAAGTACAAAAGGAAGCTTATAGGAGAGAAGCTATGATTGTCAAAAAATTCGTACCCTGTATCTATTTATATCACGAGCATGCCGTAAAGAGCCTGACGGACACCACCGTGGTGGAGACAGACCCTTTACGTCTGGTACGGCTATACAACGAAAACAATGCGGATGAACTCATTGTATTCGATATGTCAGAAGGAGATGAAGAGCACGAAGCCGCCCTTGATATACTGAAGGAAATATGCAGTCTGGCAGAAATGGATGTCATCGGTGCCGGAAACATAAAACGCATGGAAGACGTAAAAAAACTGCTCTATGCAGGCTGCAGACGGGCTGTTTTGGATTACGAGAAGGAAGGAAATATTACCATTACCGAGGAAGTTTCCTTAAAATTCGGTGCCGAGAAAATACTTGCTTCCTACAATGATCCGTCTATCCTTTCCGCTAACAAAGAGCTGATTGAAAAATATGTCTCTGCCCTGATTCTGATGAACCCTCATCAAATCAGAGAGACAGAAGAAATTTTGGATTTACCTTTCTATGTACAGATCAATCAGATTGCCTTGAATAAACTGATTGAGATTTTTTCATACAATCAGGTCTGTGGTGTTACAGGGAATACCATAAATGATAATTACAGGGAGATTCTCTCCCTGAAAGGACTCTGCAAGGAGAACGGCATTCAGGTAGAGACTTTTGAGGCGGCATATAAATGGGCTGACTTTAAGTTAAACAGCGACGAC
>JAEDMI010000115.1 GCA_016303085.1 Acetatifactor sp. | reverse complement strand
GGCACTGATTCCTGCTTCGGGATTCAGCCGCAAATCTAAAGGACCGTTATTTTTATAAGAAAAGCCTCTCTCCGGGTTGTCAATCTGCATGGAAGAAACCCCCAGATCTGCCAGAATAAAATCAAATCCGCCAGCCTCCTTTGCAATTTCGTCTATGGTACAGAAATTCTGCAGCCTGATTGTCAGAATATCTTCTCCGAACCCCGCCTCCTGTAGCCGCTTTTTCGTCTTGGCGGATTCGATGGGGTCCACATCCGTAGCATATATATGCCCCTGCCCCTCCAACTGTTCCAGCATCGCCCTTGTATGACCACCGTAGCCCAATGTGGCATCAAAACCTGTCTGTCCCGGCCGAATCTGTAAGAAATCCAAAATTTCCCGCACCATAATTGAGATATGCATGCCCGCCGGCGTACTGCCCTTTTTCATGACATGCTCCACCGTATCCCCATACTTCTCCGGGTTTAATTCCTTATATTTCTCCTGAAAGTGCTTGGGATATTTCCCTGAATAACGCACCCTTCGCTTATGAGTTTCTTCCTGTGCCATACAGACTCCTTTCTACTTTTATCCGATTTTCAACACAATCTATTAATACCTGAATAAAACGTCCTGTCCTACTATACTCGTGAAACTTCTCCTCGCGCTGTATACCGCTCACCCTTGTGAGACTGTACGAGACATCGGTACTTAGACTGCGTACTCTGCAGTCTTATGTACCGCTATGTCGAGTCTCAAGCGAAAGCGCGTCGAACAAGGGTGGGCGGTATAACAGCGCCAACGTATAGACTGCGTACTTATTTTAGCATAATTCCCTTATAAAATACATGACAATTTCGGAGAATGCTCTTATAATGTAGGTGATGAAATTCGGAAAGGAAACAAACAATGATTATTCAGGAAATCTGTACCATCGATGAGCTGCTTCAATTCATGAACGGTCTGTATGCCAAGCATGGGGCGAAACTGTGGTATCGGGGCGAGGAAAATGCCGCCCTGACCCTGGTTCCCTCCATTCAAAGAAGTGAGAAACGGCTGACGGTGGAACGCTATATCACCAACGATTTTTACATTCGTGCCAGACAGATTTTGGACAATCCCCCGGCAAAACACAATTATGCAGCCTGGGTTTCCCTGATGCAGCACTACGGGCTGCCCACCAGAATGTTGGACTGGAGCGAATCCCCCCTTATCGCAGCATTCTTTGCCACGGAAACCTATCGCGCCACCCCGAATATGGATGCAGGCGTATGGGTTCTGGCTCCCGACCTGCTAAACGAAAAGGAGGGCTTCGGTCGCTGCATTTATCCCATTGACGCGGACACCACCCAGGAAATGCTGTTGCCCGCCTTCAAGCATAACCATCATAACCCGGAGTTGGTTGACCGGATTCTGGCATGCAGTTCCACGGAAAACAATCTGAGAATGTACTCCCAGCACTCCAACTTTACTGTCCACAACTCCCTGCAAAGGCTGGAGGATATCTGCGATGAAAACATGCTTTACAAGATTATCATTCCCGCCGCCAGAAAAAAATACTTTATCGAAAGTCTCCGGGTTTTCGGTATAACAGAGAGCGTGGTATATCCTGATTTGGATCATATATCCAGTGACTTAAGGGATTCCTACGGTATATAAGGAACACAATTAAGATAACAGAACAAAAAACAGCCTGCGCAGGGCGCTAAGCCCGAGAGTCCGCAGGTGCAGGAAAGGTATGGATTTAAATTATGAAAATCGTATTGCAGAACCTGACAAAGAAATTCCCAAGCCGAAATAAAAAGGAGCGTGGGGAAGTTATTGCCGTCAACAATTTCGATTTTGAGATTCCCGACGGAAAGCTGGTTGGCCTGTTGGGGCCTTCCGGTTGCGGCAAGAGTACTACTCTGAATCTGATTTGCGGCTTACAGAAACCCACAGCAGGAAAAATTTTCTTCGGGGATGATGATGTCACCAACCTTCCTCCGGAAAACAGAGGTGTCGGTCTGGTGTTCCAGAACTACGCCCTCTATCCTCATCTGACGGTTCAGCAAAACATCCGCTTCCCGCTGGAAAACCTGAAAGGTGCGGACAAGCTGTCTAAAGAGGATATGCTAAAACGTGTATACGAGGCGGCAAAGCTGGTACAGATTGAGGAACTGATGGAGCGGAAACCAAGCGAACTTTCCGGCGGTCAGCAACAACGTGTTGCCATTGCCAGAGCCCTGGTAAAAATGCCCCGGGTTTTGCTATTGGATGAGCCTCTGTCCAACCTGGATGCCCGTCTGAGATTACAGACAAGAGAAGAAATCCGGCGAATCCAAAAGGAAACGAAAATCACCACCATCTTTGTCACCCACGACCAGGACGAAGCCATGAGCATCTCCGACATGATTGTGGTCATGAAAGATGGTGTCGTGCAACAAATCGGCAAGCCTCAGGAGGTTTACGACAACCCCGTGAACCTATTTGTAGCAAAGTTCCTGGGCACCCCTCCCATCAATGTGTTTGAGGGGTCGGTCCGGGAAAATATGCTGTACATCGACAGCGAAGCCGTTCTGGATGTAAAAGGTGCTCCCGATGGTCCCGTCTCTGTAGCTATCCGCCCCGAAGGCTTTATTTTACGGGAGGATGGTCCCCTGCACTGCAGTCTGGGACGGCTGGAGGTCATGGGACGGGATGTCAGCGTGGTTTCATCCCATCCCTGTTGCGAGAACACAGCAATCCGTTCCATAATCAACGCTGAAAACAAGGTTGACCTTGCATCGGAAACCGTCGGATTTGCCCTGAAGCCCGCTAAAACTTTTCTATTCAATCGGGAGACGGGCGAAAGGGTATACTTCACGTCGTCTGAAAGCGGCAGAATGTGAGGAAACTATGGAGAAAAATAATATAAAAGGCTGGCTGTATCTGATTCCGGCCTTCCTCTTTCTTGGAGTTTTCATGATTTACCCTCTGGTTGACGTATTTGTCTATTCTTTTGAAGAGGGATACAATTCCGCCTCACAGACTTTCTTCGGGGTGGGTACTTACAACTATTCCTACGTCCTGCACGACCCATATTTTTTGCAGGCGGTAAAAAATACCTTTATTTTGGTTATCATCACGGTGCCCCTATCAACCGGACTGGCGCTGCTGATTTCCGTGGGCTTAAGTTCCATCAAGCCTCTGCGGGAATTGTTCCAGACCATCTATTTTCTGCCCTATGTGACAAACACTCTGGCCGTGGGACTGGTATTTATGATTCTGTTTAAAAAGACAGCATACTCCGACGGTCTTGTGAACCTGTTGATTACGGCTTTCGGCGGAAAGGGTGTGGATTTCATCGACGGCCCCTATTGGGCAAAGATGTTTGTCCTCTGCTTTTACACCATATGGGTTGTCATGCCCTTTAAAATTCTGATTCTGACCAGTGCGCTGGCCTCCGTCAATCAGGTTTATTACAATGCGGCAAGAGTGGACGGCACATCACGGTTCCGCATCTTCCGCAGGATAACGATTCCCATGATTTCGCCCATGATTTTCTATCTGGTCATCACCGGCTTTATCGGCGCTTTCAAGGCCTACAGCGATGCGGTTGCCTTGTTTGGCACGGATTTAAACGCCGCGGAGATGAATACTATCGTGGGCTATGTCTACGATATGCTGTACGGCGACAGCGGCGGCTATCCCTCCTACGCATCTGCGGCGGCAATCATCCTGTTCGCCATCGTGCTGACAATCACCTGCATCAATCTGCTGGTGAGCAAAAAGCATGTGCACTATTAGGGAAGGGAGCGTGATTATCATATGGGAAATCAATCAGACTACGAAAAAATTGAAAAAGCAGCAAAAATCCGCAGAACAGCGGGAAATATCGTGCTTTACTTTTTGTTGACCATCTGGGCGCTCATTGTGCTGTTCCCCTTTTACTGGATGGTTCTGACCTCTGTCAAAAGCTACGGTTCCTACAACGCAGAGCACATCCCGACGTTTTTTACCCTGTCGCCCACGTTGCAGAACTATGTGGATGCCTTTACCACGGTATCTCTGGGCAGATATCTGGCAAACACCCTGATTTTCACCGTCATCACAACGGCAATCATGCTGGTAGTCATTACCCTTGCCGCTTTTGCCTTTGCCAGACTGGATTTTAAGGGAAAGGACATCGCTTTTACGCTCTTTCTCTCCCTGATGATGATACCAAACGAGCTGGTTGTCATTACCAACTTTGCAACCATCACCAACTTGGGACTGCGCAACACTTTCACGGGACTGATTCTGCCCTCCGTGACATCCGTTTTCTATATTTACCTGCTGAGAGAGAATTTTGCCCAGATACCGGACGAGCTCTATTATGCCGCCAAAGTGGACGGCACCTCGGATTTGCGGTATCTGCGGCGGGTGATGATACCTATCTGTAAGCCAACCCTCATCACCATTGTGATTTTAAAGGTCATCGAGTGCTGGAATTCTTATGTGTGGCCCAGACTGATTACCGATGACCCGGATTATTTTCTGGTTTCCAATGGAATCCAGGAAATCCGTGAGAACGGCTTCGGACGGGAAAATATTCCGGCAATGATGGCTGCGGTGGTAGTGATTTCGCTGCCCCTGATTATTCTGTTTCTGATATTCCGCAAAAAGATTATGGCCGGTGTGGCAAGAGGAGGTACAAAAGGATGAGTCGCATGCGAAAAATTCTGCTGCTCCTGTTACCGGCGATGTGCTGTCTGTTCACCCTCACCGCCTGTCATGGTTCCCGGGGACTGGACGCTTTTGTTATCCCGGAGGAATTCGACACCTCGAGAAATTATGAGATTACCTTCTGGGCAAAGAATGATACCAACAAGACCCAGACAGATATTTACAAAAAGGCTATCGCAGATTTTGAGACCCTGTATCCCAACATCACCGTAAACCTGCGTCTCTACACGGATTACGGCAAAATTTACAACGATGTCATCACCAACATCTCCACAAATACAACGCCCAATGTCTGCATTACTTACCCGGACCATATTGCCACTTACCTGACGGGAATCAATATCGTAGTTCCATTGGATGAACTGTTTGTTGATGAGAAGTACGGATTGGGCGGAAGCGAAGTCCGCTTCGACGCGCCCTCCGGAGAGGAAATCATCCCTCAGTTTTTGGAAGAATGCTCCTTCAATGAACACTATTATGCTATTCCTTTCATGCGCTCCACAGAAGCCTGTTATATCAACAAGACCTTTGTGGAGGAGTTGGGATATACCCTTCCGGAGACGCTGACCTGGGATTTTGTCTGGGAGGTTTCCGAGGCTGCAATGAAACAGGATACCGAGGGAAATTTCCTGATTAACGGCCAGAAGGTCATGATTCCCTTCATCTACAAGTCCACAGACAATATGATGATTCAGATGCTGAGGCAAAAGCAGGCGGGCTACTCCAACACGGAGGGCGAGATACAGATCTTCAATGATACCACCGAGGAGCTCCTGTACACTGTTGCTGAGCACGCAAAGACGGGAGCCTTCTCCACCTTTAAGATATCCAGCTATCCCGCCAACTTCCTGAATGCAGGGCAGTGTATCTTTGCCATTGATTCCACCGCCGGTGCCACCTGGATGGGAACCCATGCTCCCCTCTCCGACATCAGCAAGGATGCCCTGGTGGAATTTGAGACGGCAGTTATGGCTGTCCCCCAGTTTGATACAAAAAAACCGCAGATGATATCTCAGGGACCTTCCGTCTGCGTTTTCAACAAAGCTGACTCCCAGGAGGTTCTGGCTTCCTGGCTCTTCGCCCAGTATCTGCTGACCAACGATGTACAGATTGCCTACGCCGAGACAGAAGGCTACATTCCTGTGACCTCCAAGGCACAGCTGGACACCGACTATCAGGACTATCTGTCCCGGGGCGGTGAGGACAACACCTCTCATTATGAGGTGAAGATTAAGGCCTCCCGGCTGCTGCTGGACAATATCGGGAACACCTTTGTGACTCCCGTATTTAACGGCTCCGCCTCCCTGCGGGATGCTGCCGGGCAACTGATTGAAAATGTAACGAAATCTGTCAGACGAAAGGAAAACGTTGACGACGCCTACATGAAAAAGCTCTTTGACGATGTCACATCCCTGTACCGTCTGGATCAAAGCAAAGCTTCCGGCACAGGCAAGGCAGAGCTCGGAAAGCTCCCGGGAACATCAGTCATTCTGTTATCGGCTCTGGTGGTGACCTGGGGACTGATTATTCTATATGTAGGATACGAGACCGTAAAAAAGAAAAAATCCAGTCATAATAACCATTGATTTCTTGGAATTTTCAGGTATAATGTATCGTGTCGGCAGGAAACAGACTGCTGAAAACAGAAATATCACACAGAAAAGAGGAGAAACCATGAAAAAATTATTTGCATTATGTTTAGCTCTGACACTTGTATTTTCTCTGGCAGGCTGCGGAAGTAATGCCGCAAGCGATACCGATGCAAAGTCTGAAGGCGTTATGACTTACGCTGAGTATGCTGCCGCAGAGCTTGACTCTCAGGTAGTTATCGAGACCTACGTTCAGGCAAAGCAGTCCTGGTGGGACAACAAGGCAACCCTTTACACCCAGGATAAGGATGGCGCTTACTTTATCTACAATATGACCTGTTCCGAAGAGGATTACGCAAAGCTGGTTCCCGGAACCAAGATTAAGGTTACCGGTTACAAGGCTGAGTGGGCAGGAGAAATTGAGATTGCCGAAGGTGCTACCTTTGAAATTGAGGATGGCAGCTACATTGCAGAGGCAACCGATGTAACTTCTCTGCTTGGCACCGATGAGCTGATTAATCATCAGAATGAGTTCGTATCCTTCAAGGGTATGACCGTAGAAGCCGCTAACGATAACGGCGATGCATTCATGTATAACTGGGACGGCTCCGGCGAGGATGGAAACGACCTGTACTTCAAGGTTTCCCTGAACGGACAGACCTATACCTTCACTGTTGAATCCTATCTCTGCGATAACACCACCGATGTTTACGCAGCAGTGAAGAACCTGAAGGTTGGCGATACAGTTGACATGGAAGGTTTCCTTTACTGGTATGAGGGTGTCAATCCCCACATCACTTCCGTTACCGTAAAATAACTACATAATGTAAAATATGCGCCACCGGGCGCAATGAAAACAGCCCCATGCCACAAATGTGGTACGGGGCTGTTTTATATATATGTCACTCTTAGCACCGGAATCTCTTCACCGTTATTTACTTATTTTAAGAACACGAAGGATTCCAGTTCAAAAAGTACTTTATCTTCAAAATACTGATTTGTCCATCCTTCAATTTCCATCTCCGTCACAAAATAGAGGGCATGCCGTCCGGTCACTGCCTTTACGTCAATGCGGTAGGTTCCGTCGTTCAACCCGATTTCACCTCTGCCGATTTCCGGTCCTTCCTCGCTGTCAATCATGACCTTCAGGGTACTTTTGCAGCCCATTCCTCTGACCTTCAGACAAAGGTGCATCACCTTGCTGCCGTAGTCCTGCCCGAAATCAAAGTACTTATAGCCTATCACATTGTTCTTTTTTATGCGTGTAATCACACGGGTAAACACATCCTTCTCCGCAATGTAACAGCCTCCCTTCAGCACACATGCAATCTCCGCCGGCACAATTTCATAGGGAGAAAGCGATTCCTCAAAGCCCAGAGAGGTCATTTCTACAGGAGGGATGGTTCCGTCCGGCAGTATCTCAATCTTTTCCACACAGGCACGTCTGGACATAATGGAATTGTTTGTCATACGGTGATAAAACACATACCACTGACCGTTGATATTGCATACCGAACCATGATTGTTTCCCGCAGGGTAATCCACGCCGTTGTCAATGATATAACCCCGATAGGTAAAAGGGCCTGTGGGGCTGTCGGAGGTTGCATAAGCCAGTCTGCTTCCTTTCCTCGGAGAGTAAATCAGATAATAAGTATCTCCGATTTTTCTGGGAGAGCTTGCCTCATAAAACCGGATTTCCCCAGGAACTTCCTGTCTGTCGTC
>JAEDMI010000114.1 GCA_016303085.1 Acetatifactor sp. | reverse complement strand
CCCAGAGTACCCCTTGATATGCCCCACAAGCCTTCCATGCGGGTATCGCTGAATCCCCAGTTCCTGCACTATGACCCGGTGTGCGATTCCGGTATCAATGTGGGCTATAACAACCGGGAGCAGACTGTGGCGCCGGGAGAGAGTAAGAAATATCTGTGGTACGCCGACAAGGAGTACGGGCCTGCATTATTCAGTCCTTCGGAGATATGCGAAACCACAGATACCACGGACTGTTTGGAACAATTATCATCGAGCCCGCCGGAGCAAAATGGTATCGCAGTTTCTCCCTAGCGACCCGGCAACTCCCGTATTCAGGGCATATACCGGTGAACGGGTTGTCTTCCGTACCATGATGCCTGCGGATAAGCCAAGGAATGTAGGCTTTGTCATCCACGGAAGCAGCTGGAAGGAGCAGCCTGAGAATCCTCATTCCCGGGTAATTCCCATGCAGGGAGCCATCAGCATAGGAAATAGCTTTCAGATGGAACTGAAGGACAGAGCATGTTGCCCGGGAGACTACCTGTATCGCTCCGGCAGTCTGAGATGGGATGTGGAATCCGGTATGTGGGGTATTTTCAGGGTGATGAAGCAGGGAATCAGATGTAAATGTAAAAATGTCTGCCGAAAAATTATGAACTGTGTAGGCAGATAAGAAAGAAACAAAGTAACAATGGCAAAGACATATTTGCATCTTAAATATGTCTTTGCTATAATAATTTTTATGGAAATTCACAGCATACCGGATTTTTCTGTTTTCGTTGAGGGTGAACTGCTGACCCTGCACAGAAAAGAACAGAGAAATTGCTGGTACTTCTGGTAGTCCGGGATATAAAAGGAATGGGTAACCGGAGTGAGAAAGGCATGGGTATGAAAATGGAAATGAATGAGAATCTGTCCAACGAAAGAATGCAGTTCGCGGTGCTGATTGATGCGGATAATATCAGTTCCAGATATGCTGCGACCATATTTGAAGAACTGGAGACCTACGGTGTGTCCACATACCGCCGTATTTACGGCAATTGGTCGAAAAGTAACGGCTGGAATGAGGAACTTTTGCTGGAGTATTCTATTATGCCGGTACAGCAGTTTTCCTATACGACAGGAAAAAATGCCACGGATATGGCCATGGTTATCGATGCTATGGACATACTCTATAAGAACAAGGTACAGGGCTTCTGCATTGTCACCAGCGACAGTGATTTTACCAGACTTGCCATGCGGCTTCGGGAGGAAAATATGTTTGTACTGGGCATGGGAGAGTCCAAGACCCCTGTTGCCCTGACCAGAGCCTGCAACAGGTTTATCCACCTGAATCTGGTGGCGGAACAGAATAAAGCGGCCAGCGCGGAACCGGATGCGATAGAGTCCGAGGAGCAGAACGTAACTCCCATCTCCGAGGTGTGTCAGGCAATACTTGCCGTCATTAATGAAAACGGCGGCGGACAGGTGGATTTGGCCAGGGTAGGTAACAGGCTCAACGACAAATTCTCCGATTTTGACTCCAGAAACTACGGCTATACGAAGCTGAGCACCATGATAGGTGAGGAAATACCGGAGCTCCGTGTGTTTAAAAAGAACAAGCTGTATTATGTGGAGAGATGTTCCTCACTTACCAAGGAGGAGCTGGAGAGAGAAATCTACAGCATGATTGAGAAGAACGGCGGCATGGTGGACAATCTGTCTACCTTGAACGATGAGCTTCACAAAAAGTATAAACAGCTGGATTTCAAGCAGTTCGGATACAGCCGCATTTCCAGCTTCCTGCGGAGCATGAAAAACGTGACGGTTCATGAAAATCAGGTTATGCTGCGGGGCGGGGACAAGTAAAGCTTGCATAGAAAAGATAGACGGAAGAAGAAACAATATGGATATTTTTGAATATATGCGCAGTACCAACCTGGAAAAGGAATCACCGCTGGCAGCGCGTATGCGCCCCAGGACATTGGATGAGGTAGTGGGGCAGGAGCATATTATCGGAAAGGATAAGTTGCTGTACCGCGCCATAAAAGCGGACAAAATCAGTTCTGTCATATTTTACGGCCCGCCCGGTACGGGAAAGACTACTTTGGCGAAGGTTATCGCCAATACCACCAGCGCGGAGTTTACCCAAATCAATGCCACGGTGGCAGGAAAAAAAGATATGGAAGAGGTGGTGGCAAAGGCGAAGGACATTCAGGGAATGTACGGCAAGCGCACCATTCTGTTCATCGATGAGATACATCGCTTTAACAAGAGTCAGCAGGATTATCTGCTCCCCTTCGTGGAGGACGGCACCATTATCCTGATTGGTGCAACCACGGAAAACCCGTATTTTGAGGTGAACGGAGCTTTGATTTCCCGCTCCATCATCTTCGAACTGAAGCCCATACCTGTGGAAGCGGTAAAGGAACTGATTCAAAAGGCAGTCTACGATACCGAGCGAGGCATGGGAGCGTATGATGCCGTGATTGAGGAGGATGCCCTGGATTTTCTGGCGGACTTGTCCGGCGGGGATGCCAGACATGCGCTGAATGCGGTGGAACTTGGCATCATGACCACAAACCGCAGCGAGGACGGAAAGATTCATATTACGCTGGAGGTGGCACAGGAGTGCATTCAGAAGCGTGCCGTCCGTTACGACAAGACAGGGGATAATCATTACGATACAATTTCAGCCTTTATCAAGAGCATGAGAGGCTCAGACCCGGATGCGGCGGTATATTATCTGGCAAGGATGCTGTATGCGGGGGAGGAAGTGGCGTTTATCGCCAGAAGAATAATGATATGTGCGGCGGAGGATGTGGGAAATGCGGATCCGCAGGCGTTGGTGGTAGCTACCAACGCGTCGCTGGCTGTTGAGAGAATCGGTATGCCGGAAGCTCAGATTATTCTGGCACAGGCGGCCGCGTATGTAGCCTGTGCACCCAAAAGCAACGCAAGCTGCAACGCAATCTTCCAGGCTATGCAAACAGTGGAGCAGACCGGGAATCTGCCCATTCCCACCCATCTGCAGGATGCACATTACAAAGGAGCGGCAAAATTGGGACACGGAACGGGCTATAAATATGCTCATGATTACCCTAACAACTACGTGGAGCAGCAGTATCTGCCCTATGAACTGAACGGTAAGGAGTTTTACAGGCCCTCCGGGAACGGATATGAGGTAAAAATCAGAGAGCATATGAAGAGGATTAAAGAAGAAGCTAAAAAAGCTCCTGAATAAGGTATTGGTAAATCTTCTGATTTTTCTTTTGCCAGTTGTCGCAGATGGCAGCGGCGGTGGTTTCGTCGGGGACGGACATAGTGATGTCCACAAGACTGATACCTCTGTCCTTTGCCACCAGATGAGCTTCGTAATCCCCTGAGGTGGATTTGTAGTAGTCCCCCAGAATGGATACTTCATTGCGGAGAGTATACTCATTTTCCCGGAAATAGGTATTGATTTCCTGTTTGATGGCATCACTGATGCGGTTTTGAAAGAAGTTCAGGGTTTCGCGTCCTTCCTCTGTGATAGACAGATGAGTGCGGTTGCGTATCGTTTCCGAAGAAATCAGTTTTGCGTCTGTCAGCTCATTGATAACCTGTTGCAAGGTGAGAAAATTGGTGTATTCCTTTCCCAGAATAAAGTCGCTTACTTGTGCAGTGGTCATGGGAAAGGTTACCCGGTTCAGCATGTACAGTACAATTAACTTATAGAGAGTCAGTGGATCTTGCAACATATGGCCTCCTATTCCGAATAGAGTCTGCCCTGTCGGCTGTCCCTTTTGCGCATCAGAGCGTGAAGGGTGTTCAGAACATCTCTTTTGTTGCCGCTCCAGGTGGGAGCAATCAGTATTTTTTTCGGCCCATCCCCCGTGACACGATGTATGACGATGTCGGGAGACAGGTTTTCCAGACAGTTAATCAGAGTATCCAAATAACATTCTTTTGTCAGAACTTCAAATTCCCCGTTTTGATAATGGTCAGCCAAATCGGTTCCTGAAAGCACATGTAAAAGCTGGAGCTTGACACCGAAGGGACGAAAAACATTGAGATAGCGGACAGTCTCCAACATCTTGGCCTCGTTTTCACCGGGCAGTCCCAGAATGACATGAACGATGACCGGGATTTTTGCTGAACGAAGTCTTTCCATTGCGTCCTCAAAGCAGGAGAGAGCATACCCTCTGCGGATAAAGACAGCAGTTTTTTCATGGATGGTTTGAAGTCCCAGCTCAACCCAGATAAATTTGCAGGGAAACTTTTCCTTCAGCCGGACAAGTAAATCAATCACACTCTCAGGCAGGCAGTCGGGCCTGGTGGCGATAGAGATACCGCACACTGCAGGGGAGACTAAAGCGGCTGTGTAAACCCGCTCCAGATAGGATAGCGGAGCGTAGGTGTTGGTGTAAGCTTGAAAGTAAGCGATGATGAGAGGCGGTTCCGGAACTTTTCCTTGAATCAGCCGGATTCCCGCGGCCAGCTGGGCGGCAATATCGCTTCCGGTATCTGAGGAGCCGGATAGGTCTGCGGAGCCGGGCAAATCTACGGCAAAATCACCGAGTACCCAGGGAGCCGTCCCGGTTGGGACAGGTCATGTGGGCATTCAGGGCCACTTTGTAACATTTATGCTGATAGGTATTTTTGCACCAGGCATCCAGGGAATAATATGGCTTCCCGTGCCAATTTGTCTCCGGCATAAAACCTCCATGCTTCCATCAGCGGATGTGGGACTTTACAGCTTCTGCAACCAGTTCGGCAACCTTGGGGTTGAAGGCTTCGGGCATGATGTTGTCCTCATTCAATTCGTCCTCGGGAACCAGACCGGCAATGGCTTCTGCAGCAGCCAGTTTCATCTCCTCCGTAATCTGGGTAGCGCGACCCTCCAGGGCTCCCTTGAAAATGCCGGGAAAAGCAACAACATTGTTGACCTGGTTGGGGAAATCGCTGCGGCCTGTACCTACCACCCGGGCACCGGCAGCCTTTGCTGCGTCCGGCATAATCTCAGGAACGGGATTTGCCATGGCAAAGAGGATGGCATCCCGGTTCATGGAGGACACCATCTCAGGAGTAACAATGTTGGGAGCGGATACACCCACAAAAATATCAGCACCCTTCAGGGCGTCTGCCAGAGTACCTGTCTCGTTCTGCAAATTGGTGACCTCGGTCATTTTCTGCTGCATCCAGTTCAGACCTTCCGTGGACTTTGACACAATGCCCACCTTGTCGCACATGACGATATTGGGAAAACCGTAAGTCAGGAGGAGCTTTGTGATTGCTACACCGGCACTTCCCGCACCGTTTACCACCACCTTACAGTCCTCCTTTTTCTTTCCGACCACCTTCAGGGCGTTGATGATGCCGGCCAGAACCACAATGGCTGTGCCGTGCTGGTCATCATGGAACACGGGAATGTCAAGGGTGGCTTTCAGACGTTCTTCAATTTCAAAGCATCTGGGGGCGCTGATATCCTCCAGGTTGATGCCGCCGAAGCCGGGGGCCAGCCATGTCACTGCCTTGATAATCTCCTCTGTGTCCTGGGTATCCAGACAGATGGGAACGGCGTTGACACCGCCAAATTCCTTGAACAGGACAGCCTTTCCTTCCATGACGGGCATTGCAGCGTGGGGACCGATGTTGCCAAGGCCCAGAACAGCGCTTCCGTCGGATACGACTGCTACGGTGTTTGCTTTCATGGTATATTTGTAGGCAGCTTCTTTGTCTGCGGCGATGACCTTGCAGGGCTCGGCAACACCGGGTGTGTAGGCGATGGACAAATCTTCTCTGGACTTGACGGGAGATTTTGCTACGGTCTCAAGCTTTCCGTTCCATTTTTCGTGCATCAACAGTGCTTTTTCGTTGGTTGTCATGACAGTACCTCTTTCTATAATGAATTATAATTTCAGGCTTTTCCCTATCATATAATAATTTGTATCTGTTCGCAAGGGGCAGATTTCGGTTATCGTAAAACAGGTGAAATTTAGGACTTCCTATTTTAGGAAATGTGTATTATAATGAGGTGGAGAATCATGTAATTCGTTCATGAAGTCAAGGAAGCACGTCAACCACACATCTTGTTGTGTCCCCCTTTTGTTTCGGATGTTAAAAGATGCTTTCAAGTTACAGTTATTTATTTAGGAGGAGTATATGAGAGAAAAGTATGAATCATTGGCACTTGCACAGCTGAAGGAGCTTGCCAAGGTACGCGGGCTGAAAGGTACATCTGCCATGAAGAAGGCAGAATTGGTGGAGGCCATGCTGGCGGAAGATGAGAGATTGAAAAAACTGGATGAGCAGGAGAATGCCGCAAAGCAGGAGAATGCCACAAAGCAGCAGACTGCGGACAGCGGTGAGAGACAGGCAGCCCCCAGACGCACCTTTACAGGCAGACCCGGTGTGCAGAAAAATGAAAGCTATACCCGCAGTGAGAATGCGAACCGTGCGGATAGCGGAGCAAGAAACGAGGGGACGCAGAGAACAGATGCGGCCGCAGGAAAGACGGATATTCCCGCTCAGCCTGCCGCTGTTTCGGATGGTGCGGCTCCGGCGCTCCGACCCAACCGAATAAATGAGGTGTATGATGAAAAAACCTATCCCAAGGAGCTGGACAGCGGAGAGGAAGCCAGCGGTATTTTGGAGGTTATGCCGGACGGGTACGGTTTTATCCGTTGTGAGAATTATCTTCCCGGCGAGAACGATGTCTATGTGGCACCCAGCCAGATCCGCCGTTTCGGGTTGAAAACAGGAGATATTCTACGGGGAAATAAGCGTATTAAGACGCAGCAGGAAAAGTTCAGTGCACTGTTGTTTATCCGTACCATCAACGGCTATACCACAGAGGAATCCGCCAAGAGAATGGCATTTGAGGACATGACACCTATTTTCCCGGAGGAGCGTATCAAGCTGGAGACACCGGGTTGCAGTATCGCTATGAGAGTGATGGACCTGGTCAGCCCTGTAGGTAAGGGGCAGCGTGGTATGATTGTCTCCCCGCCCAAGGCCGGAAAAACCACATTGTTAAAGGAAGTTGCAAAATCAATTCTGCGTACCAACCCTCACATGCATATGTTAATTCTGCTGATTGACGAGCGTCCCGAGGAGGTTACGGATATCAAGGAAGCTATTCACGGCGATAACGTGGAGGTCATTCACTCCACCTTCGATGAACTGCCTGAACATCACAAGCGGGTGTCTGAGATGGTGATTGAACGTGCAAAGCGTCTGGTGGAGCATAAGAAGGATGTGGTAATTCTGTTGGACAGCATCACGCGTCTGACAAGAGCGTACAATCTGGTGGTTCCGCCCAGCGGACGTACTTTGTCCGGTGGTCTTGACCCTGCGGCGCTGCATATGCCCAAGAGATTTTTCGGTGCGGCGAGAAACATGCGTGAGGGCGGAAGCCTGACTATCCTTGCCACGGCTCTGGTGGACACCGGAAGCAAGATGGATGATGTGGTGTACGAGGAGTTTAAGGGCACCGGCAATATGGAAATGGTACTGGACCGCAAACTTTCCGAGAAGCGCATTTTCCCTGCAATCGATTTGGCCAAGTCCGGAACAAGAAGAGAAGACTTACTGTTGAACAGTGAGGAACTGGAGGCAATCAACATTATGCGAAAGGCGCTGAACGGTCTGAAGCCGGATGAAGCTGCCGACAGGATTCTCGATATGTTCGCCAGAACCAGAAACAACAGCGAATTTGTGCAGGTTGTAAAGAAAAACAAATTTATTTAAAATAAGTCTTGCAAGCGTACAAACCTTATGTTACAATAATACCGCTGTTTGTGGTTCCATAAGCAGTGCGGATGAGAACAAAAATATACATGTGATTATTATAGAGAGGTGAAAGAGATGAAAGAAGGAATCCATCCCCAGTACTATCAGGCAACTGTAACCTGCAACTGCGGCAACACCTTCGTGACCGGTTCCACTAAGCCCGAGATTCACGTAGAAGTTTGCTCCAAGTGCCATTCATTCTACACAGGCCAGCAGAAGACAGCAAGAGCCGATGGACGTATTGAGAAGTTCAACAAAAA
>JAEDMI010000113.1 GCA_016303085.1 Acetatifactor sp. | reverse complement strand
TGGTAGACAAGGTGAATGCAGCAACGGTTCAGCTGGAGGACTCCGCCCGGGAGGTAGAGCATGTGTCCGGCGTAATCAGCAGCCACTCCACCGATATTACAAAGGCTGTCAATGAAATTAGTGAGACAATGACACAACAGACGGCAAATGTCCAGGAATGTGTGGCAAAAACAGACATTCTTTCGGAGGAGATGCAGGAAGTCGTCCGTGTTGTGGAACAGGTTGAAAAGCTGGTGGACGAGACGGAAGAGATGATTGGACAGGGAATGGATATCGTCCGGCTTCTGGGTGAAAAGGCGAAACAGACAACGGAGATTACGGCTAAGGTTGGAGAGAATATCAACTCTCTGCGCCGGGAATCCGAGATTATCAATAGCTTTGTGGGAACGATTACCGAGATTTCCGAACAGACAAATCTGCTTTCCCTGAATGCTTCCATTGAGGCGGCAAGAGCCGGGGAGGCAGGAAGAGGCTTTTCGGTGGTTGCCGAGGAAATCCGCAAGCTGGCGGATGATTCCGCAGCCGCGGCGAGGGAAATCAGAACGAATGTGGAGCAGATTTCGGCCCGAACCATGAACAGTGTGGACAGCGCAAAGGAGGCGGAGACCATGGTGGCTTCCCAGACAGAGGCTGTGGAACAGGTGGTCAGCGTATTCCTGGAGATGCAGGAGCGGATGAAGAAGCTGGTTGAGGGTTTGGAGGCTATTATTCACAGCACGGAGAAAGCAGACGCGGAGCGCTCTTACACAGTGACTGCCATCCGACAGATTTCCGGCAGTATCGAGGAGACGGCAAACAGCGCCACGACTGTCAGGGATGCGGCGGAAAAGCTGATGGAAAGAGTGGAAGGACTGAACCGCACGGCGGACGCCCTGGGAGAGAATATGGACAGCCTGAAATCCGAAATTTCAGTATTTAAGGTGTAGTTTTCATAACCGGGCCGGTGCAGATTTTGCACTGCCCGGTTTGTTGTGTGTAGTGGGGGAAGTGAATTGAAGCAGATTATTTCAAAATATCTACGCCCTTATTTTCCCAGAATGGGAGTGGGGTTCGTCATCAAATTTCTGGGGACTGTCATGGATTTATGTATTCCCTATATTCTGGCATATATCATCGACTCCGTGATTCCCACCGGAGAAAAGAGGCTGGTACTGCTTTGGGGCATGCTTATGCTTGTGTGTTCTTTTCTTGCCCTGTCAGGCAATGTGATTGCCAACCGGATGGCATCCAAGGTGGCAAGCGACGCCACAGAGGTGATTCGCCACGACCTGTTTTCAAAGACCATGTATCTTTCCAATGGACAGACAGATTCTTTTACAAAGCCTTCCCTGATTTCCAGAATGACCTCAGATACCTACAATCTGCATCAGGCATTGGGACGAGTTCAAAGGCTGGGGGTCCGGGCGCCGATTCTGCTGATTGGCGGAATCTGTGTCACCTTTACCCTCGACCCGGTCATGGCCTGTGTCCTGTTGGCAACCCTGCCGCTGTTGGGATTTATCACGGTATATGTATCCGGAAAAAGTATTCCCATGTACAGCGGACTTCAGGAGGCAAATGACCGTTTTGTCAGACTGGTGCGGGAAGATATTGCCGGTATCCGCGTTATCAAAGCCTTGTCAAAGACAGACTATGAGACGGAGAAATTCCGTTCGGTGAACAGGGAAGTGGTGGAACGGGAACGCAAAAACGGTATGGTGATGGCAATTATCAACCCCTCCATGAACATTTTACTGAATCTGGGGCTTGTGGGAGTTATCCTGGTAGGGGCTTACCGGGTGAACGGCGGAGCCTCCGAGGTGGGCAAGATTCTTGCCTTTACCACCTACTTCACCATTATCCTGAATGCCATGATGTCTATCTCCAAGATGTTCACGGTGCTGTCCAAAGCCATTGCCTCCGGCAACCGCATTTGGCAGGTGCTGGAATGCGGGGAGAATATGGAAATTGTTGAAGAGATATACAGTGAGAGAGTGGGAGGAGAAGAGAACGCAAGCCGGTTGCCTGTATCGGAAATTGAATTTGAACATGTGACCTTCTCTTATTTGAAGCAGGGTGATGCAAATATCCGTGATTTGAGTTTTCGGATTGAAAAGGGTGAGACACTGGGAATCATCGGAGAAATCGGTTCCGGCAAGTCCACTATTGTCAATCTGATGATGCGGATGTACGATGCGGATGAGGGCATGATCCGGATAGCGGGACGAGATGTGAGAAGCTATCCGCCGGAGAAATTGAAGGAAAAGTTTGGGGTGGTGTTCCAGAATGACACCATTTTTGAGGATACCATCGCAGGAAATGTTACCTTAGGAAGAGAGATGGATGAACAACAGATTCGGGAAGCGCTTCTCTACGCCCGTGCCGGTGAGTTTGTGGAAGAAAAGACCGGCAAGGAAGCAGAGGCACTGAATATCAAGGGAGCCAACTTGAGCGGAGGCCAAAAACAGCGCGTCCTGATTGCAAGGGCGCTGGCGGCGAAGCCGGAAATATTGATATTGGATGATTCTTCCAGTGCACTGGACTACCGTACGGATGCGGAACTGCGCCGGGGCATCAGGGAGCATTTTACGGATACAACCCTTGTCATTGTGGCACAGCGTGTCAGTTCTATCCGAAACGCCGATCATATTTTGGTTCTGGAGGACGGAAAGCCAATCGGATACGGCAGACATGAGGAACTGCTTCAAAGCTGTGAGACTTACGCAGAGATTGCCCGATCCCAGATGGGGGAAGGGCAAGGAGGGGAAGCAGAGCGGGATGAGAAATCGAACCGGGGTGCGGAAGCAGTAAGGGAGGTGCCGGTTTCATGAGAAAAGAGGTAAATACGGAAAAAGCGGCACTCCAAAAGAGATATTCCGGAGGTACAATCCTACGCCTGGGTAAATATATGCTACAATACAAATGGCTGCTTCTGCTGGCTATGGTCTGTACGCTGGGAAGTAATCTCTTTTCCCTGATCGGACCAAAACTGACGGGGCTTTCCATCGGTGCCATTGAGCCGGGTAGAGGAGCGGTGGACTTTAACAGGGTATTTTATTATGCAGCGTGGATGGCCGGGTTTTATGTGGTCTCCGCCGCCATGTCATATGGATTGCAGGTTCTCATGCTGACCATCAGCCGAAAGGTGGTCTATCGGATGCGCCAGGATGTGTTTGAGCGCCTGATGACCCTGCCCGTGGGATATTTTGATGTACACCAGACAGGAGATATTATCAGCCGTATTTCCTACGATATCGATACGGTGAATGCTTCGCTGTCCAATGATCTGGTACAGCTTTTGACCACGGTTATCACAGTGGTTGGTGCACTTGTGATGATGCTTACCATTTCGCCCAAGCTGGTTTTGGTGTTCGCTTTTACGGTACCATTGTCGGTTTTCATTACAAAGAGTATTACGGGTAAGACCAGACCGCTTTTCAGGCAACGCTCCGCCAGACTGGGTGAGATGAACGGATTTGTGGAGGAAATGATAACCGGCCAGAAGACCCTGAAAGCATATGGCAGAGAAGAGTATACACAGAAACGTTTCGACAAAAAGAACAAGGACGCGGTGGATGCCTATTATAGGGCAGAGTATTACGGAAGCATTGTAGGACCCTGCGTCAATTTTATCAATAATCTGTCCCTGTCTCTTATCAGTGTGTTCGGCGCACTGTTGTATCTGGCGGGCAGTATGAGCGTAGGAGATATTTCTTCCTTTGTGCTGTATTCCAGAAAGTTTTCAGGACCCATCAATGAGGCAGCAAATATTTTCAGTGAACTGCAGTCTGCGCTGGCAGCGGCAGAGCGGGTGTTCAGACTGATAGACGAAGAGCCGGAGGCGGCGGACAGGGCGGATGCGGAGGAACTGACGGAGGTCAGGGGAGAAGTCAGGTTGGAACATGTACGTTTTGGTTACGTGCCGGAGAAAACCATTATACATGACCTGAGCTTCCGGGCGGAGCCGGGAAAGCTCATCGCTATTGTAGGGCCTACAGGAGCGGGAAAAACCACCCTGATTAATCTGCTCATGCGATTTTACGACCCGGACAGCGGTAATGTTTTGGTGGACGGGAGACTGGCTGATACCTTTACCAGAAAGAGTCTGCGGCGGGCATATGCCATGGTCCTACAGGACACCTGGCTGTTCTACGGAAGCATTTACGAAAATCTGGCTTACGGAAAGGAAGGCGCCTCCAGGGAGGATGTGGAGGCAGCAGCGAAAGCGGCACATATTCATTCCTTCATCAGGCGTCTGCCCGAGGGGTATAACACCATCCTGACGGATGAGGGAACTAATATTTCCAAGGGACAGAAGCAGCTGCTGACCATTGCCAGAGCCATGCTTCTGGATGCCAAGATGCTGATTCTGGACGAAGCAACCTCCAACGTGGACACACGCACGGAGCGGCAGATTCAAAAGGCGATGTTGAAGCTCATGGAGGGGAAGACCTGTTTTGTCATTGCTCACAGGCTCTCTACCATAGAACACGCGGATTTGATTCTGGTGGTCAACGACGGTGAGGTGGTGGAGCAGGGCACCCACAGGGAACTGATGGAGCGGGGCGGTTTGTATCGGAAACTATATAATGCACAGTTTGAGTAAATGACAAGAGGAAATCAAAAATTATTTGACTTTTTATGCTAAATTGTGCTAATTTGACTTTCGGAAATTAAATAATCGACATAAACGACACAAGTTGTGCTCAGCACGTAAATCTGATTACGGTAAAACTATGTTACATATTATCAGATGCGTGCAGCCGGCTTGTGTTTTTTATGTCAGGAGAAAAGGAGATTTCAGATTATGCCAAAGAATCAATTTCAAAGAATGGTATTTGCATTCTTGACGGTACTTGTAACAGTTCATGCCTATGTTTTTTACAGTCTTTATGTGGTAAACGGGAATACGTTAATGGCGGTGATTCTCGTTGAGTTCTGCTTTGCTTATGGTCTGGAGTGCATAATGGGCAGCCCCTGCTCGTTTAAGCTGGCCTGCAGGGTATTTGACTCTAAGATCAGCCATCCCATGCATTTTGAAAGTGCAATCATATGTACAACGGTAGGGTTGATGTGTCCCGCTATGAGCTTTTTGGCAGCATTGTTTTATTATCCGTATTATGCAGGTTTCAACTTGTTTACCTTGTTGGCGAACTGGCTGAAGCTAGTTTGTTTCAATTTTCCCTTTGCCTTTTTTACACAGCTGTTTTTCATACAGCCCCTGGTGCGTACTTTGTTTAAGGCTTTGTTTCGGAAAAGTATAAAAGCCGGATAACATTATGCAGACTTGACTTTCCGAAATACCGTTGCTAAAATAAGAAGCGTCGAGTAGCGGAATGCGTAAATCCAGATGTTGGGTTTACGCATTTTTGTTGTTATCGGAATATCAAACGGAGGAAACCTTCACATCATATGGACATTGGGCGCTCAGATGATCGGACTTGTTTTGTTTGGAGACGTATGCGGCTCCATGAACAATGTGTTCGTACATTTGTCGGGACAAAATATCGGGAATGAAATGCGAAAAGATTGTTTTCGGAAAATCATGACCTTCTCTTTTCCCCAGCTTGATCGGTTTGGAACCGGTTCTCTGGTGACGCGGGTGACAAATGACATTACGCAGGTGCAGAATTATGTCTCTCAGTTTGTGCGGGGCATGATTCGGACCTCACTTCTGATGTTCGGAAGTATTTTCTTCATGTTTCGGCTGAACAGGGATTTCGGACTTATTGTACTTTGTGCATTTCCGTTTATCGTGGGCTGCCTTGCAGTTTGTCTTGGCATGGCAAATCCGCTGTTTCTCAAATTACAGGCACAGTTGGACAACATCAATGCCATTATGCAGGAGGATGTGTCCGGTATGAAGAACTTCTTTCCCGGAGAGGCAGATATTACGAACTTTATATGACGCAGTACGCCGGATTTGCAACGTAACACTGCCCTTAAAGTGCAAAGTTGACGGAAAGGAAAGCGTGACATCGGCATATACTTCTTTGAGAGATGGCGGAATCGGGTTAATGCTATGAAAAAAACATTTACGGCAATACTTTTGTTTGATTTGTGCGTGGGATTGTTGTTCCTGGGCATATGGGAGGCGAAGAATGCGGAGGCGGCAGGCGGAGCAACCGTTGTCCGGACGGTGGGTGCCGTGAGAACCGTAACAGAAGAGGCATCGGACGGAGAGCTTGAAGACATTAAAAAGATTGCCATCACCTTCGATGACGGCCCCCATCCTTCCTATACGGGGCAGCTTTTGGACGGTCTGAAGGAGAGGGGAGTACATGCCACATTTTTCGTCACGGGGGAGCACGCGGAACTGCACCCGGATATTATTAAGCGGATGCAGGAGGAGGGACACCTGATAGGGAATCATACCTATAGCCACATCCAGCTGACAAAGAGCAACCGGGAAACATTTAAGCAGGAGCTGATTCACACAAACGAAATTATTGAGGGGATAACCGGCGAGGAGGTGGAATATGTGCGCCCGCCTTACGGCTCATGGGACAAGAGTTTCGAGAAGGAGCTGAACATGTTTCCGGTACTTTGGACGGTAGACCCTTTGGATTGGTGTTCCAGTAATGTGGCATGTATCACAGAGAAGATTGTAGATAAGGTGGAGGAGAATGACATTATCCTCATGCACGATTATTTTGATACCTCCGTGACAGCGGCGCTAAAGGCCATAGACGAGCTGACGGAAGAGGGGTATACCTTCGTGACGGTGGAGGAGATATTGTTTGATTAAATAGGAAAGCCTTGGCGTAAAAGGAAAACACCCTGCTCTCTTGTTCCGCGTATAATAGATAGAACAATAAACTATAAATGTATGAGAGCAAATGGAAAATTATGCAATATTATCGCTGGAAACACATCTTTTCTTTGCCAGAATCATGAAGGAGCACGGACTTTTTCTGGAAGCGGGATTTGTGTGTGCGGACAAGGCATGTATCGAAAAAGCCGATTGGTTCAGACGGCAGTTTGAGGAGTTGCTTCGGGATGCGGTACGGCTGGGCAACGGGAGAGTAAACCGATGGATAATCAATTCTGATGAACTGGTGACGGAATTTACGTTATCGGCGGAGGAATGTACGGAAAAGCTGAGTGGAGTGCCCATAGACAGTGAGATAACGCGGCAGGAGAAGAAACTGCTCCCCGGGCGCCGGATAAACGCGGACAGGGAGCTTGTCAGTGCAGTAAACAATCTGAACAGGCGGGCATTGCGGCTGTTGAATGAATTCATTGCATTTAAGGAGAGTATTCTTCGGGAGGTCAGGGATGGAAAGCTTTTCACGGTCAACTATCCTCTGTTGATTGAGCATATTCTGAGGGAAGCAAGGTTATATTTTACGACAGTGGAGGAGCTGCTGAACAATCGGCAACTCTCTTACAAAAATCTTAAGTATGCCATGGAATTCAGGGAACTTTTGGAACAGGCAAGAAGGCAGGACTGCAGGGCTATGGGGCTGACGGAGGAGGCTCTGGCAGAAACCCTGAAAATACGGGATTTTAAGGCAGCAGGAACAAAGGGCATCTTAAACTGTGAGATTGCTTCTATCATCTTGCCGTTGCTTGCAGACCATGTGCTTCGGGAAGCCAACCACTATATTCGCCTGCTGGAAACAGGCAGTGAGGAATAGGGTGCCGCCGCTGGGTGTGCTGAACCCTGACGGAAGCGTAAAGAGAGAGCCCACAGACCCGGAGAGAGCAAACTTTGCGGAGGACTTTCATCCGGGAGCCCTGTATTGCGATACTTGCCCCTGCCATACGGACGATTGCAGAGAGAAGCATAAAAAATGCGAGAAAGACCATGATTGTTGTGATAAAGTGAAAGTCAATGCGGTGATTCGGAAATATGAGGTGGCGGCGGTACAGAGGAAAATCTTTTATAATCATCATGGGGATCACG
Source organism: Acetatifactor sp. (assembly GCA_016303085.1). Lineage (GTDB taxonomy): Bacteria > Bacillota > Clostridia > Lachnospirales > Lachnospiraceae > Acetatifactor. The sequence continues at coordinate 119 of JAEDMI010000113.1, read as the reverse complement.
ACCCGCACGGCCCGATATTTGTGCCGTTAGCGGATGCGGAGAATCCGGTTCCGTACTTTGACTACCCCGTTTCCCATAGTTAAGGTTATTGTTTCCCCTGCGTACCGAATCCAGACACG
>JAEDMI010000001.1 GCA_016303085.1 Acetatifactor sp. | reverse complement strand
TGAAGTCAATAGCAGGATTTAAGTTTAAATTTTTTTAATAATTTTCATATAAGACTTGCCAAAAAGAAGCTAATAGTCTATAATCGTATTGTAAATGCCTCCGGCATTCTGTACAGGAAAGGAGGCAGCGGTCTGTAGTTCAGGTTGATATAACTTACTAGGGGCAAGTCGTCCCACTTCATCCTATCATATTATATGGCGATTCTTTGAATTCTGACATATATTCTATGGATGTCTTACAAGTGTTGACACAAAGAAGCTGGTGTCTGCGCAGTCATGGTATTTCAACTAATATTTTTTCACAAAAATAATTCATTTTAGTCTTTTAATTATTGGCAAATTATGCCGATGAGTACAGCCGGGCGCATTTACGATTCATCACAATCCTTTTGGCCTTTGAACCGGATAGGAGGTATATTCTTGTATGAAGAAAATGGAGAAATAGTGAATATGGAGGCTGCCCGAGAACGTATGATAATACTTCTCGAACAAATGCGGGACAGAGGAGTTGAGCTTTTTGTGGACGGAGAAGCTGCACTTCCCGGGGAAGCAGCGGCAAAATCGGTTCGGGAAGACAGCCCGTATATGGCAGATTATGTATTTGGGGATGCCGGAAATATTGAACAGGTACGCTTTGATAAAGTGGTTCATCGGTGATTAGTATGTCTTCTTCAGACTAAGGAACTGTGAAGAATAATTTTTTAGCAGTTCCTTTGTTACCTGCCGCTGAAAGAAACGGATTGCCTCTCGTGCTGGAGCGGCAGGGAAAAGGGAGAGAAACCCGAAAAAATGGTAATGACTTAAAACGTTGAATGTGATATGATGTAACTGTTCGTTTTTCTGCTGTGACGGACAGTTACACATACACACTGTCTGCAATTTTGAACGACAGTACAGAATTGCAGCTGCAACTTAACTAGGGAAGGGATTGTGTTAAATAATGAAGAAAATAATACCGATGATAATAGCCCTGCTGCTGATTGTGGTGGTGGGAGCAATAGCTTTCGGAGGGAAAATACTGGATAAGTATTCTTACAGCAAAGAACTTGCGGATCTGGATGAATATTACGGGGTGACAAATGCAGCAGTCGGTACGGGGGATGGGAATCTTGCCATTATCCTGCAGGATGAGATGGTTGCCGAACAGGCAGTGGTGACCGCCGGAACGGTTTACTTTGATTTGGATACGGTGAAGACGTATTTCAACGAAATATTTTATGCGGATATGAATGAGCAAAAACTTCTTTTTACTTCGGCTGACGATACTTCCGCGGCACTGTTCGGAGAAAAGGGCTACAGTGACAGCGAAGGGGTACACCAGACCGAATATGTGACATGCTATTTGTCGGGAGATAAGCTTTACATTGCGGCAGAGTATGTAAAGCAGTTTGCAAATTTCTCTTATGAAAGATTTGACAGGCACATACAGATATATACGGAGTGGGGAGTAAGGCAGACCTATGATGTGGCGAAGGATACCCAACTGAGAGTGAAGGGAGGTATCAAGAGTCCGATTCTGAGAGAACTGGAAAAAGGTGAGACTGTCGAACTGTTGGAGCAGATGGAAACCTGGAGCAAGGTAAAGACTTCCGATTCCGTTATCGGATATGTGGAAAACAAGAGACTGACAAACATGAGTACGGATGTGGAGACACCGGTGACGTCGTATGTACCTGCGGAATATGTCTCAACCGGAATGGACGGAAAAGTGAGCCTGGGATGGCATGCCATCTATGGCGTGGGCGGAAACGATACGCTGAATGCCATGGTAGCGGAAGGCAAGGGAATAAATGTCATTGCTCCCACCTGGTTCAGTCTGACGGATAATGAAGGTTCCTTTCAATCCTTTGCCTCGGAACAGTATGTGGACAAGGCACATGGCTATGGACTGAAGGTTTGGGGAGTCTGGGACGACTTCAATGCCGGAGTTCAAATTGACAGCAACCAACTTTTCTCTTATACCACAAAACGGCAGAATCTGGTACAGAACATGATTGCAACTGCTCTACAGTACGGACTGGACGGTATCAATATCGACTTTGAGAAGATGTCAGGCGAAAGCCGGCCGCACTTTAATCAGTTTTTGAGAGAATTATCGGTTCAGTGCAGACAGAACGGTTTGACTTTATCCGTAGACAACTATGTTCCTTTGAACTCTGCAAATTATTCCAGACTGGATATTCAGGGGCAGGTTGCGGACTATGTGATAATTATGGGATATGACGAGCACTGGGGTGGCTGTGGAGAAGCGGGAAGCGTTGCAAGCATCGATTATGTATCCGGTGGAATTGACAGAACGTTGGAACAGGTACCGGCAGAAAAGGTGGTAAATGCACTTCCCTTCTACACAAGAGTATGGAAGACGGAAGGAACGCAGGTGACGGATGACGCGATTCCGCTGTGCAACATAGAGGATTATCTGAAGCGTGTGGGAAAAGAAGGCGCAGCTGTATGGGATGAGCTGACCTGCCAGAATTATCTTGAGTGGCAGAGCGGTGATGCGGTTTATCAGATTTGGCTGGAGGATGTGGAGTCCCTGAGAGTAAAGCTTAACGTAATGAATGCAAGAGGAATAGGCGGCGTGGCTGTGTGGAGGCTGGGCTACGGAACCCCGGCTGCATGGGAACTTGTGGCAGCATATGCGGGTTCTGACTGAAAAAGAATATGGAATGACAAACCCCCTGCACAGACAGTGCAGGGGGTTTTGTTATGTGTTTAAAGTGCTTATACTAACGTGTTTTTTTCCTGAGCATGCGGCTTCCGGCAAAGCAAAATGCGGAAGCGCAGAACAGCCACAGATATACGCTGCTGTCACCGGTCTTAGGAACCTTGTCGTACTCGGAAGTGTCTTTAGAAGTGTTGTTCTCTGCAGCAGTAGCGGGAACGGAAGCAGCCTCCGCAGCCTGCAGATATTCTTCGGTGGGTAGTGGACTGCATTTCTCATAAGGAATCAGAGAGATGCCGTTCTCTATCAGAAATGCCCCTTTACTTATGCTGTAGAACTCATAATGTATTCTGCCGTTGTCATTGGAAACACCTTTAAAATGCCCCACTGTGCCGGCGCAACTGAGATTTGAGGTCGGAGCAGCGCCATTGAAATAAAGAGTCATGTCCAGAACATCGTTGTTAAAGGTACAGGTAGTGCCATCATACAAATAGGCATTAGTGACATTGCCGTTAATTGCAGAGGTGCTGCCGGCAAGGACATAGCAATCTTTTACACCACCGGTGAGAACTACTGCATGAGCATTCTGATAAATTGTCAGGTTGCCTAACTTAACGGTCCCCAGATTCAATTCTTTGTTGGGAGTGACTTCTCCGGGGTAAATGACTACGGCATCTCCGTCCTTCAAATCTTGGTTGAGTAAATAAATACTCCAGTGATAGCCCCCGTCATCGAAGGTTGAGCCCGGCTGGAAGCGCCAATCGTTAACACTTCCACCGATGTATTTTATGGAGTATGTTACGGGCTCCGCAGCCTTTACAGGGAGCACATTGCCTGCCGGTACCATTACCAGAACAGCAATTGCCGCCAAAATTGATACAATTGATTTGATACTTTTTTTCATTTTGAATCCTCCTTATTGTTTGATATATCTATTCTTGAATGGGAAGGTAGCTGTCGCCGCTTTCCACTTCCTTTGCAACAACTACAAATCTGCCCTGTTCCACATGATAGGAGCATGTTGAGAGCGTGATAAAACGGTCTCCGAATTCTGCGGTCAAGCCGGTGTCATAGAAAGACAACTCTTTTATATTGTTGTAAAAATCTTCGAATTCTTCCCGGGTTTCTGCCTGAAAAAATTTATAAAACTTGAACACATCATCGGTTTTTTTATAAACCTGGGAGCGGAAGACAGCAATTACTTCATAATTGCGCCGGCATTCTCTGGTGTACAGAATGATATTTTTATGTTCCTGATAATAGGCTTCATCTTCATAATCGGTAAGGGTGCCGAACATGGCTCCCGATTTCATATTATGCCCGTGTATAATCAGATTAGTCGTCAGCGGATTCAGATTGCTGTCGGTATCCAGAATCAGACAACCGTTTTTGTCATCGGAACCGTCAAACCCCCTGCGCAGATAGTATTCCTCATCATCAGGAGTCCACATGACCGGATAGTCAATACCGGTATTCGGGATCTGAAGCCAGGCGGCCATGTCGCTATTAGCCAGAAAGCTGTCACGATACGGATTGACCACAGGAGTGGGAGTGGGCTCGGGAGTTTCCGTCGGTTCCGATGTGGTGTCGGGAGTTTCCGCCGGCTCCGGTGTGGCTGAAGGAGCGGACTCGGAAGAAGACTCTCCGGTTTGCGTGGGACTGTCGGTTTCCTCCTTCAGGGCTTCAGCGGATGAACGAAGTTCGTCAAGGGTTTCCTGTGAATGTAAATCGGCTGCAAATCGGCAAACTGCCAAAATGAGAGCAGCTGCCAGGCAACAGACGGCTATAACCATCAGTATGGAGGATAAAATTTTCTTGGAGTTTTTCATATAATCCCTCATTTTTTATCAATATCTTCATATTAGCCTAAAAAGACAGGCAATGCAATACTTTTAACAGTTTTAAAGAAAAATTAAGGAGAATATATATTTACAAAAACCACAATGGTAAATGCAGTATGGATAAATGGAATCAAAGGCTTGTTTCAGCGGTGACGGGAATGATTTTTCTGCTTTCTCTCGTATATATCGGAAAGGAAGTGGTTGTATATACGGTGGGAAATACAGCGGAGGTGCAAAAGGATGCGAAATGCGTGGTTATTGACGCGGGACACGGCGGAGACGACCCCGGCAAGGTGGGTATTAACGGCGCTAAGGAAAAGGACATTAACCTGCAGATTGCCAATCTGGTGAAAAAGTATCTGGAAGCCAATGATGTCAGGGTGGTGATGACCAGAGAGGGCGATGAGGGATTGAACAGTGCGGGTGCTTCCAATAAGAAAGTGCAGGACATGAAAAGACGCATTGAGCTGATTGATGAGACAGCGCCTGACGTGACAGTCAGCATTCATCAGAACAGTTACCCGGAGGAATATGTACATGGAGCTCAGGTGTTTTTTTACACCGGAAGCAGGGACGGGGAAGCGTTGGCCCGATCTATTCAAAAACAGCTTGTAGAGAAGGTGGACCCGGAAAACAAGCGCCAAGTAAAGGCAAATGACAGCTATTATCTTCTGAAAAAGACAGGTATTCCCATTGTTATCGTGGAATGCGGCTTCCTATCCAACAGTATCGAGGCGGAAAAACTCTGTGACAGTGAATATCAGGATTATGTGGCATGGGCAATACATATGGGAATTATGCAGTATTTAAATGCCCTGAGTGAATGAGTACTTTATCTTTTAGAAATTTCATGGTACAATAGACGAAGTTCGAGGTAGACATTATGAAGACATTAATGGTCAAAATCAGGCGGAATGCCGGAGAATTTACTCCCGAAGAGGACGAGGCGTTACGCAGAGCGGGGAAGATAATCCGTGACGGAGGTCTTGTTGCCTTTCCTACGGAAACGGTGTACGGTCTGGGCGGTGATGCGCTGAACAGGGAATCTTCCCGGAAAATATATGCAGCCAAGGGAAGACCTTCGGATAATCCGCTGATTGTTCATATATGCAGATTTGAAGATATTTATGAGATTGTATCGGAAGTGCCGGAAACTGCGGTGAAAATTGCGGATGCATTCTGGCCGGGACCGCTTACCATGATATTGAACAAGTCGGAGAAAGTTCCTACGGAGACCACAGGAGGCCTGGATACTGTTGCAGTACGGTTACCGTCCGACAGAACGGCACAGAAGCTGATTGAGTACAGCGGGGGATATGTGGCGGCGCCAAGCGCCAATCTTTCCGGGAGACCCAGCCCCACTGTTGCCAGGTATGTGGTAGAGGATATGGATGGGCGGATTGAGATGATTGTGGATGGAGGAGAGGTTGGTATCGGTCTGGAATCCACCATCGTGGATTTGACAGTGTCTCCGCCGCAGATTCTGCGCCCCGGCTATGTAACCCGGGAAATGCTGGAAAAGGTGTTGGGAAGAGTTGACACGGATGTTACTGTCCTGAAGGCGGACACCGGACAAGCCCCTAAGGCTCCGGGAATGAAGTACCGCCACTACGCGCCAAAAGGGGAGCTGACTGTTGTGGAAGGAAAGCCGGACGCGGTGACGGTATATATCAATGAGGCTACGGCTGCAGACAGCCGAAACGGCGAGAAGACAGGAGTTATCGGAACCAGTGAACTTCTGGCGGAATATCGGGCAGATGTGGTAAAATGTGTGGGAAGCCGGGAGGATGAAGAAGCAATAGCAAGACATCTGTTTACAGTGCTGCGTGAGTTTGACGAAGAGGGTGTCACCAAAATATATTCGGAAAGTTTTGAAGCCGCAGGTCTGGGACAAGCTATTATGAACAGATTGTTAAAAGCGGCGGGGCACAAGGTAATCCGCGTTTGAAAACAGAAATCATCATTTTATAAATTGAGGAGGAAGAAAAATGATAGCTATCGGATGTGACCATGGCGGCTATGAGTTGAAGGAGAAGGTAATTCATTATCTGGAGGAAAGGAAGATTCCTTATCGCGATATGGGATGCAACAGCAGGGAATCGGTGGATTATCCGGTTTACGGACATGCTGTGGCAAAGGCTGTCGCAGACGGCTCCTGTGAGAAGGGAATTGTGATTTGTACTACGGGAATCGGTATCAGTATCTCTGCAAACAAGGTGCCGGGAATCCGCTGTGCACTTTGCTCGGATACTCTGTCCGCAAAGATGACCCGCCTTCACAATGATGCAAATGTGTTGGCTCTTGGCGCAGGAATTGTGGGCGAAAATCTGGCGCTGGATATTGTAGATACCTTTTTGAATACTGCATTTTCCGGTGAGGAACGCCATCAACGCAGGATTGATTTGATTGAGAAGCTGTAGGAAATAACAAATATATACCATTCAGGAGGAAAAGAAAGTGGCAAAAGTAGTAATTATGGATCATCCTTTGATTCAGCACAAGATTGGATTTATTCGCAGACAGGAGACAGGTACCAAGGATTTCAGGCAGACAATCAGTGAGATTGCCATGCTGATTTGCTATGAGGCAACCAGGGATTTGAAACTGGATGACGTGGAGATTACCACGCCTATCTGCAAAGCTACCGTGAAGGAATTGAAGGGAAAGAAAATGGCAATTGTCCCTATCCTGCGCGCAGGTTTGGGCATGGTTGACGGCGTGCTGGCACTGATTCCCGCTGCAAAGGTAGGTCACATCGGACTCTACAGAGATCCCGAGACTTTAAAGCCGGTGGAGTACTATTGTAAACTTCCGGCAGACTGTGCGGAGCGTGAGGTGTTTGTAGTGGATCCCATGCTTGCTACGGGCGGCTCCTCTATCGCGGCAATTCAGATGTTGAAAGATAAGGGATGCAAAAATATTCATTTCATGTGTATCATTGCGGCACCCGAGGGAATCGAAGCCATGAAGCAGGCACATCCCGATGTGGATATGTATGTCGGCGCATTGGATGAGAAGCTGAACGACCACGGTTATATTGTTCCCGGACTGGGTGATGCGGGAGATCGTATCTTCGGCACCAAATAACGGCAGCGGGGAAGAATTATCACGGGGGTACACGATGAAGAGAGAAGATTATATCAGCTGGGATGAGTATTTCATGGGAGTGGCTCATTTGTCCGGCATGCGCTCCAAGGACCCCAATACACAGGTGGGAGCTTGTATTGTCAGCGATGATAACAAGATTTTGTCCATGGGATACAACGGATTTCCCAATGGGTGTTCGGATGAGGAGTTCCCTTGGGAGAGAGAAGGGGAAGAACTGGAAACCAAGTACCCTTTTGTAACTCACGGAGAGCTGAACGCAATTCTCAATTACCGAGGAGGTTCTCTGGAGGGGACAAAGTTGTATGTTTCCCTTTTTCCCTGCAACGAATGTGCAAAAGCCATCATTCAGGCGGGAATTAAGACCGTGGTGTATGACAGCGACAAGTATCTGGGTACTCCGGGAAACCGCGCATCGAAAAAAATGTTTGACGCTGCGGGGGTAACATACATTCCCTACTCCCGTTCCGGACGGCAGATTCATATTACGGTTTAGGAAGGTAAGGTTACGGTATTTGAAAGCTTGGAAGAAGACATCAGTTATAGTGCTCATAGTACTTTTTGCCATATTTTTCGGCAGAACCGGGAACGGGGAGGCGGTTCCCGGTGTGCTTGTGGTGTCTGCAACCACCAGCACTCAGCAGAAAATTAACGAGGCAGAGGAAAGAAGACAGGAGCTGGAGAACGAAAAGAACCGTAACGAAAACGAATTGAACGGGCTGAAGAACGAGCAGAATGATTTGAAGCGGGAGCTGGACAGCCTGAACGAGGAACTGAACCGGGTGGTAGAAAACCTGGAGAATTTGGAGCGGCAGATAAGGGATAAGGAACTGGAAATTACCGAAACCCAGGCAGCTCTGGAGGAGGCGAAGGCTACTGAGGAGTGGCAGTACGAATGCATGGTGGCGAGAGTCAGAGATATGTATGAGCGCAAGGAGGAAAACTACCTTGTGGCGCTGCTCAGTCAGGGAAGCCTGGCAGACATACTGAATACGGCAGATTACATAGAGAGAATTGCGGCGTATGAGCGGAAGATGATGGACGAGTTCAAAGCAAACCGCATTTATATCGAGGAGAAGGAAGCCAGACTCCAGGAGGAAAAGGTAGAGCTGGATAATCTTAAGGTGCTGGCGGAGGCTGAAAAGAGTAAGGTTTCCGGCTTAATCAGCCAGACTTCCAATTCCATTGCCCAATATGCCGACCAGATTGAGGAAGCGGAACAGCGGGCACTGGAGTATGAGGCTAAGATTAAGAAAGAAGAAGAAAATCTGGAATATCTGAAAAAGAAGCTGGCGGAGGAAATCGCGCTTTCACAGGCAGCAGCAAACGCTAAATGGAGGGATATTTCGGAGGTGACCTTTACGGATGGGGACAGATATCTTCTGGCAAACCTGATTTACTGCGAGGCAGGAGGCGAACCTTACGAGGGGCAGCTTGCGGTGGGAAGCGTGGTAATCAACAGAGTTCTGAGTTCGAAATTCCCGGATACAGTGGTTGGGGTTATCTATCAGAAAAAACAGTTTTCACCGGTGGCAAGCGGGCGGCTTGACCTGGCTCTGGCAGCAAACAAGGCCACTGCCAGATGTTATCAGGCAGCGGACGAAGCCATGTCCGGCATGACAAACGTGGGAAATTGTCTGTTCTTCAGAACCCCGATAGAAGGACTGACGGGAATAAATATCGGGGGACATGTGTTTTACTAAAGCCCTAATTTATCGAGTCTGGCTTGAAGCCGGTCAAACTTATCACGGTATATCATAGAGAGCAGATGATTCAGATTGCGCAGGCAGGTGGTCATCTGCTCTTTTGTAATAAGCTCACGTTCCATGGCCTCTGCCAGTTCGTCCAAATCCACAACCTCCATACGTCCTTCCGGGTAAAGAATCACATCTGCAAGCAAATCAGTGACGGTTAAGGTTTCTGTGGCTTCGTCAAAGGTGAAATCCACAATGTCGCAGTACCAGTAAACCAGGGTTCCGTCCTCCCGGTATATTTTGCTGACCTTAATGCCCTCCCGCAGAAAATAGCAGGAACAGCCGTGGGAAAAATCCGGTTTCGGATGAATGGTATTCCATTTGGTTATAATGAATTCGTCATTCTGCTCCAAAATGATGTCATCCTTTAAAAGGATACATTCGGAGGGAATCAGTCTGCGTCGATAAAGCCGGGAAATTGTCATGAGGTGATTGCTCCTTTCGGGTGTGCTTTATGTGAATCATTGGTTTTGACAGCAACGTAAGGCTGAATTGTTACAGCTTCACCGGGCAACTTCTGAGTCAGCGGGGTAATTCGGGAAAAGGGATGAAGGGCTGCGGTGGGTTTTCGTGGGGACAGAGTTCCTTTTCCATCCATATCATGTCATGCCAGGCGTTCTGCTTAAAACCTGAAGCGTGGAAGTGTGCAACGGTTTTGTAGCCGAAGGCTTCGTGAAAAGCAATGCTGACAGGGTTGGGATATGTGATGCAGGCGCAGAGATTGCAAACATGCTGCCTGTTCAGAATCTCTTCCAGAGCATTGTAGAGTGCGTGACCGATGCCCCTTCTTTTACAGTCCTGCCTGATATAGACGGAGGTCTCTACCGACCAGGCGTAGGCAGCTCTTGTCTTAAAGGGGGAAACATAGGCATAACCCAGAAGAGTGTCGCCCTCCTCTGCAACCAGATAGGGGTATTTCTCTAATGTGTGCCGGATACGGTTCTCAAATTCTTCCACGGAGGGTACGGTGTATTCAAAAGTAATGGGGGTGTTTTCCACATAAGGGGCATAGATGCCGACAAGTCCGGCAGCATCTTCCGGAACTGCAATGCGAATCTTCATATTTCCTCTTTTTCTGCTGCCGGAGGCAGCCTGGCAAACAGTGGGAATGTGTGCTTTTTTTAAATACTACAACTGCCTCGGCGGCAAGTCAATGTGATTTCTAAAAAAAAAGTGAAGACCTAGACATTTGGCTAAAAATTGGATATAATCATCTACATGAAACAACGCGGCGATGACAGAAAAAAAACATTCCAGACATTTAGTCTGATTACACAGATAGGACTGGTCATGATTGTAGCTATTGGGATGACTACCGCCCTGGGAGTCTGGCTTGACCGCAAGCTGGGAACCTCCTTTATCACGGTCATTATGTTCTTTCTGGGTGCCGCGGGGGGCTGTCAGGGAGTGTACCGCATAGTGAAGCAGATTTTCAAAGACGAAGACGAAAAAAATGATACAATTTCTAAAAAAGACAGATAGAACACTTTTGGAAATGCACACAGGTATGCTGCTTTTCGGCTTGATATGCCAGATTGTGGGCGCTTTTATCACAAGAAATCAGGTCAGATACGCGGAGAGCCTCTGGTTTGGCATTTTGTTTGCCGTGGTGGGCAGTATTCATATGGCGAGAACCCTTGACAGAGCGTTGATTGACCCGTCTCGCACGGCAAAGGTGCTTACCGGAGGATATGTATTGCGGTATATAGCTGTTGCAGCTATATTTATAGCAATCTCTCTTACCGGGGTCTTAAATCCCCTGATTGTGTTCCTGGGCTATATGAGCATGAAGGTAACGGCGTATCTTCAGCCGCTTACACATAAATTTTACAATAGGTTGTTCCATGAGACGGACCCTGTTCCCCAGCCGCTTCCTGAAGATGAGGAGGGGGAGAGAGAGGACATCTCGCGGGAGGAAGTAAGCCTTCCCGATTAAGCTCCAAAAATCAGAAAAAAGAGGAGGTGAAAATATGGAACATGGAATTTTGTTATCCGGGGGAGCCGATGTGGATTTTATGATTCACGGAATATTCCGGTATTCCTTTTTCGGCCATCAGGTCTGGATAACAACCTCGCATGTATGCATCTTGATTGTAATGCTGATTCTCATCGGCTTTGCCGTCGCGGCAAACCGCTGTATGGCAAAGGCAACTGAGGTGCCCGGCGGATTTCAGAATGTGGTGGAACTGATTGTGGAAAAACTGGACGGCATGGTAAATGTCTCCATGGAACAGTCGGCGCCGAAGTTCTATAATTATATCGGCACGGTGTTTATTTTTATACTGTTCAGCAATATTTCGGGACTGCTGGGACTGCGTCCCCCCACTGCGGACTACGGTGTCACTTTACCGCTGGCGCTGATTACCTTTACACTGATTCATGTCAATAAATGGAAGTATCAGAAGCCTATGACAATCTGGGAAGATATCTGCTCACCGCTGCCGAAGTGGCTGCCAATCTGGGCACCTATCAATTTGGTCAGCATTATTGCGGTTCCCATCTCTTTGTCACTGCGTTTGTTCGCCAACGTGCTGTCGGGAACGGCGATGATGGCATTGCTTTACGGATTGCTGGGATGGGCTGCCACAGCCTGGCCTGCGGTGCTGCATGTGTACTTTGATTTGTTCTCCGGAGCAATTCAAACGTATGTATTCTGTATGCTGACCATGACCTATATTTCAAACGAAATAGGGGATGGAGTGCGTCACTAGGATTTTACAAAAATAATTATATTTTTAGGAGGAAAAAACAATGGATTTCAATGAAAACTTTATTTTGGGCTGTTCTGCAATCGGTGCCGGTCTGGCTGTTATTGCCGGTATAGGACCCGGTGTAGGACAGGGTATTGCAGCAGGACATGCGGCAGCAGCAGTGGGACGTAATCCCGGTGCACAGTCTCAAATCAGAACCATGATGCTTCTCGGACAAGCTGTTGCCGAGACCACCGGTTTGTATGGTTTGCTGGTTGCAATCCTGTTATTGTTCGTAAAACCTCTTCTGCCTTAATTTTAAGAGCACAAGATATGCTTGAAAGAAGGCAGAAAGGAGGCATAGAATGATACTTTTAACAGAGGTTCAGGGAATGTCGAGACTTTTCGACCTGGACTGGCAGCTGATTGCTGACTCCTGTCTGATGATTATTGCAGTATTTGTTCTGTTCCTTTTGATGAGCTATTTGCTGTTCAATCCTGCAAGAAATATGCTGAACAGCCGTAAGGATAAAATCCGAAACGATTTGGAGACGGCAAAGCAGGATATGGAAGAGGCGGGGCGCTTAAAGGAAGAATATGAGACAAAACTGAAGGAAATCGACAGGGAAGCGGAAAGCATTCTGACCGAAGCCCGCAAAAAAGCGCTGAACAATGAGAATCAGATTATTGCTCAGGCTAGGGAAGAGGCGGCGCGCATTCTTGAGAGAGCCAGAATTGAGGCTGAGCTTGAGAAACAGAAGATGTCCGATGAAGTGAAGCAGGAGATTATTTCCGTTGCATCTCTTATGGCCGGCAAGGTAGTGGCAGCGTCCATCGACACTACCGTGCAGAATCAGTTGATTGATGAAACCTTAAAGGAAATGGGTGATAAAACATGGCTAAATTAGTATCCAAGACATACGGTGAGGCCCTGTTTGAAGTGGCAATGGAATCCGGCGAGGATAAGGCCGGGGAACTGCTGGAAGAAATAAACGGTGTCAGGGATATTCTGGCAGCCAACCCTCAGTTTGATGAACTGATGGAACATCCGGCAATCCCGAAACAGGAAAAATTGCAGATTGTTGACAATGTATTCAGAGGACGTGTCAGCGCGGAATTGGCAAATTTCCTGGACATTATCGTTTCCAAAGAGCGGTATAAGGAGCTGAACGCAATCTTTGATTACTTTACCGACAGGGTGAAGGAACAGAAGAGGATTGGCGTGGCTTATGTGACTACTGCGGTGGAGCTTTCGGAGTCTCAGAAAAACGCTGTCAGGGCGAGGTTGTTGGAAACCGGCGGGTATCGGGAGATGGAGATGCATTACGGGACGGATTCTTCCCTTATCGGAGGAATGGTCATCAGAATCGGCGACCGGGTCGTAGACAGCAGTATCCGGACAAAGTTAGACAGTTTGACAAAACAATTATTACAAATTCAGCTGGGATAAGCGGCTGGAAGAAAGGTGCGACAGTTCCATGAATTTAAGACCGGAAGAAATAAGTTCAGTTATAAAGGACCAGATTAAAAGATATGAGTCCACGCTGGATGTATCCGATGTGGGAACGGTCATTCAGGTGGCAGACGGCATTGCACGTGTCCACGGTCTGGAAAATGCCATGCAGGGTGAGCTGCTTGAGTTCCCCGGAGACATATACGGTATGGTATTGAATCTGGAAGAGGACAACGTTGGTGTGGTTCTTCTCGGAAGTACAAAAAACATCAATGAAGGTGATATCGTTAAGACAACCGGACGAGTGGTTGAGGTTCCTGTGGGTGATGCTATGCTGGGACGTGTGGTAAATGCGCTGGGACAGCCTATTGACGGCAAAGGACCCATCCAGACCACAAGCTACCGCAAGATTGAGCGTGTGGCAAGCGGAGTTATCACCAGAAAGGGTGTGGATACTCCCCTGCAGACAGGTATCAAAGCAATTGATGCAATGGTGCCTATCGGAAGAGGACAGCGTGAGCTGATTATCGGTGACCGTCAGACAGGTAAGACGGCTATCGCCATTGATACAATTATCAATCAGAAGGGTCAAAATGTAAAATGTATCTATGTGGCAATCGGGCAGAAGGCTTCTACCATTGCCAACATTGTTAAGACGCTGGAGGAGTACGGCGCCATGGCTTACACCACAGTTGTGGTGTCTACAGCCAGTGACCTGGCACCCCTGCAGTACATTGCTCCCTATTCCGGCTGCGCAATCGGCGAGGAGTGGATGGAGCAGGGACAGGATGTACTTGTGGTGTATGATGACCTGAGTAAGCATGCTACCGCATACCGTACACTCTCTCTGTTGCTTCGTCGTCCCCCCGGGCGTGAGGCATATCCCGGTGATGTATTCTATCTGCACTCCAGACTGTTGGAAAGAGCAGCCCGGATGAGCGATGAGTACGGCGGAGGCTCCCTGACGGCGCTTCCCATCATCGAGACGCAGGCAGGCGATGTATCCGCTTATATTCCTACCAATGTCATCTCCATTACCGACGGACAGATTTACCTGGAGACAGAAATGTTCAATTCCGGCTTCCGTCCGGCAGTAAACGCAGGACTCTCCGTTTCCCGTGTAGGCGGTGCGGCGCAGATTAAGGCGATGAAAAAGATTGCAGCCCCCATCCGTACGGAACTGGCACAGTACAGAGAACTTGCTTCCTTTGCGCAGTTCGGCTCCGAGCTGGATGCGGATACCAAGGAAAAGCTGGCGCAGGGTGAAAGAATTAAGGAAGTTCTGAAACAGCCCCAGTATAAGCCTATGCCCGTACAGTACCAGGTTATCATTATCTATGCGGTTACTCATAAGTATCTGTTGGATGTGCCGGTGGAGGACATCACAAGATTTGAGACGGAATTCTTTGAATTTTTGGATACCAAATATCCTGAGATTCCCGGTAACATTGCGGCTGAAAAAGTGATTTCCGAAGAGACGGAGGACATTTTGAAGAAGGCAATCGAGGAGTTTAAGAAAAGCTTTCTGCAGTGAGTAAGGAGATAAGAATATGGCATCAATGCGTGATATAAAGCGCCGAAAGAGCAGTATTCAGGGTACTCAGCAGATTACGAAGGCTATGAAGCTGGTATCTACCGTTAAGCTGCAGCGTGCCAGAGCAAATGCGGAGCGTTCCAAGGAATATTTCACCTGTATGTACGATACCGTGAACAGTATTCTGAGACGCGTGGGACATATTGAGCACAAGTATCTGACTCCCGGGGCTTCCGGGAAAAAAGCCGTTATCGCTATCACCTCCAACAGAGGTCTTGCGGGAGGCTACAATTCCAATGTGGTGAAGCTGATTACCGGACATTCGGAATGGAACAGGGAGGATTTGTGCATCTATTCCATCGGAAATAAGGGCAGAGAGGCTTTTCTGCGCTACGGGTACGAGGTGAAGAATTGCAACAACGAAATTGTGGAAAGTCCCATATATGCTGATGCAATGGCACTTTCCGCGGAGCTGCTGAAGGCATACGCGGACGGTGAAATCGGTGAAATTTATCTGGCGTACACCGCATTCAAGAATACAGTCAGCCATGTGCCCACACTCTTGAAACTGTTGCCCGTGGAGGTTTCCGGGGAAGAGGAAGAGAAGTCCGAAGGGGCCAAGGCTGTCATGAATTTTGAACCTGAGGACACGGACGCGTTGGATATGATTATTCCGAAGTATGTGACCAGCCTGATTTACGGTGCACTGATGGAAGCAGCAGCCAGTGAGAACGGTGCCCGCATGCAGGCTATGGATAACGCCACCAGCAATGCGGAAGAAATGATAAGCGATTTGGCGCTGAAATATAACAGAGCCCGCCAGGGTTCCATTACACAGGAATTGACAGAGATTATTGCCGGTGCGGAAGCATTAGGCTAAGAAGGTTTTAGTGAAAAAACTATGCCCGGTTATTTAAAATCGGGCAGGAAAGAGGTAGAAATGGCAGGAGAAAACAGGGGTAAGATTACTCAGGTCATAGGTGCGGTTCTGGATATCCGCTTCGACGAGGGTAAACTTCCCGAGATAAACGAAGCAATTCGTATTCCTACCGGAGACGGCGGAGAACTGACGGTTGAGGTTTCTCAGCATCTGGGTGACGATACTGTCAGATGTATTGCCATGGGCAGTACCGACGGACTGGTAAGAGGTATGGATGCGGTTGCAACCGGCGCGCCCATTTCCGTTCCGGTAGGCGAGAAGACCCTGGGACGTATCTTTAATGTTCTGGGACAGCCTATAGACAATAAACCTGCTCCCGAGGGAGTGACGTATGAACCCATTCACAGACCTGCTCCGAAATTTGAAGAGCAGTCCACGGAGACGGAGCTTCTGGAGACCGGTATCAAGGTCGTTGACCTTCTCTGCCCCTATCAGAAGGGTGGTAAAATCGGTCTGTTCGGCGGTGCCGGAGTAGGTAAGACGGTATTGATTCAGGAGTTGATTCGTAATATCGCTACGGAGCACGGCGGCTATTCCGTATTTACCGGTGTAGGAGAGCGTACCCGTGAGGGTAACGATCTTTATCATGAGATGACGGAATCCGGCGTTATCGACAAGACCACCATGGTGTTCGGTCAGATGAACGAGCCCCCCGGAGCAAGAATGCGTGTGGGGCTGACAGGTCTGACCATGGCAGAATATTTCCGTGACAAGGGCGGAAAGGATGTGCTGCTGTTCATCGATAATATTTTCCGTTTCACACAGGCCGGCAGTGAGGTATCGGCTCTGCTTGGACGTATGCCTTCTGCGGTTGGCTATCAGCCCACTCTGCAGACGGAGATGGGTGCTCTCCAGGAGCGTATCACATCTACAAAAAACGGGTCCATCACTTCGGTACAGGCGGTCTATGTGCCTGCGGATGACCTGACAGACCCTGCACCGGCGACTACATTTGCACATCTGGATGCTACCACCGTTCTGTCCCGTTCTATAGTGGAACTGGGTATTTATCCTGCAGTAGACCCGCTGGAGTCCACCTCCCGTATTCTGGATCCCAGAATCGTGGGAGAGGAGCATTACAGGACAGCCCGCGGGGTACAGGAGATTTTGCAGAGATATAAGGAACTGCAGGATATTATTGCCATTCTGGGTATGGATGAATTGTCTGAGGAGGATAAGCTGGTGGTATCCCGTGCCAGAAAAGTGCAGAGATTCCTGTCTCAGCCTTTCTTTGTTGCGGGGCAGTTTACCGGGCTGGAAGGTAAGTATGTGCCTATCAATGAGACAATCCGTGGGTTTAAGGAAATCCTGGAAGGAAAACATGACGATATTCCCGAGAGCTATTTCCTGAATGCGGGAAGCATTGATGATGTTCTCGCAAAAGTAACTAAGTAGGATAGTTTTAGGAGGATGGAGAATGGCAGATAAGAACAGTTTTCTTCTGCGCATTATTACACCGGACAGAGTATTTTACGAGAATCAGGTGGAAATGGTGGAGTTTAATACCACGGAGGGAGAAATCGGTGTACTGCCGGGGCACATTCCGCTGACTGTTATCGTGAAGCCGGGTATTCTGAATATTACGGAAGCCGAGGGCGACAAGCAGGCGGCGCTCCATGCGGGGTTTGCCGAGATACTTCCGGACAGTGTGACAATTCTTGCGGAAGTTATCGAATGGCCGGAAGAAATCGATGAGGAGCGTGCAGAGGCGGCAAAGGAGCGTGCGGAGGAGAGACTTCGTTCCAAAACACCGGAGACGGATATTGTGCGTGCCGAGACTGCTCTTCAGCGTGCAATGGCACGTATTGAAGTATTACGATGAGAAAAGGCGAATGTAACGATTAGCCGGAAATCTGCATATGCTGTAAAAAAGCTATTTTGAGGAACGCATATGGAATTTCATTCTAAGCTGTTACAGCCGCCTGTAGAACAAAGGGTAAGGGGCTGGAACGGGCCCCTTCCTTTTTATATGTCTTATCCCGGATATTTTGGACCGGGGCAGGAGGCATTATTGCTGCAGGATTTGGAGTATCTTCAGCAGATGTATCCTGCGGATGTGAAACGCTACCAGAAAAGAATTGCAGAAGTGTTGGATAAAGCAGATTATGAGGGCAGCATGATTTACGACGAGTATCCTGACCGGTACAGCCTCAGGGCGCTGGCAGGCTCTATGTTGAAAGTGCTGCAGAACGAAGAAAAAAATCCCCCTTCGGAGGGTATGATACAGATACTTTTATTTAACGAAATTTTTAAGCGCCGACATGGCGGAAGGCGCGGAATGTACGAAAGGATTTTTTGAAAAGTCGTATGAAGGAATGCGGGAATATTTTTCGGCAGGTGTTAAACAGAGAACTGATACAGGTGACCTTGAGCAATACGCGGGATGCAGATAGGGCGGTGAAGGTAAAAGTCCGCCCGGTACTTATTAAGGGAGATCTGTTTTTTCAGGAAACGCTTTACCGCGACACTCAGGTTTTTCATGCAAATTTCGGCGCGATGGAATTGGCGGAGAGACTGGATGAATATATGGATAATCTGTTTCGACAGGCACAAATCAGTTGCGAGACGGAAGATATTTCAATATTGGTGAGTAAAAAGGGAACAGTTACGACAAAGAGAAAGAAAAAAGATTTGTCTGAGAATCCCCGGGGCGGGACATCGGAATCTGCAAGGAGGGATTTATCCCATAATCGTTCCAAACAGTATATTCTGAGGGAAGGAGAGCCTGTGGACTTCCTTGTGGGCCTGGGAGTACAGACCCCTGACGGACGTGTGTCCAAGGCATATTATGACAAGTTCCGCCAGATTAACCGTTATCTGGAATTTATAGAGGATATTCTGGATAAGCTTCCCGTGGGAAGAACAATCCGTATTATTGATTTCGGCTGCGGAAAGTCTTATCTGACCTTTGCAATGTATCACTATCTGCATCAGATTCAGGGACGTGATATTCGGGTGACGGGTCTGAACCTGAAAGCGGAAGTCATTGCTCATTGTAACGAGCTGGCGCGAAAGCTTCACTACGATATGCTTGACTTTGAAGTGGGGGATATTCAGGGTTATACGGGTGTGGACAAGGTGGACATGGTAGTTTCTCTTCATGCCTGTGACAAGGCGACAGATTATGCCCTTGAGAAGGCTGTAAAATGGGGGGCGGAGGTTATTATGGCAGTGCCCTGCTGCCAGCATGAGCTGAACGGGCAGATACATTGTGATTTGCTTCGTCCGGTGCTGAAATACGGTATTATACGGGAAAGAATGGCGGCGCTGATTACGGATGCCCTGCGGGCAGATATTCTGGAGCAAAATGGGTATGATACACAGATACTGGAATTTATCGACATGGAGCACACCCCAAAGAATCTGTTGATTCGGGCAGTAAAAACCGGAAAAATGCGCCCGGCCGGAAAACCCTCTTCCATCGATGAGGTGACTGAATTTTTGCAGGTGAATCCTACACTGAAGGAGCTGTTATGAAAAAGGGCATAGTAAAGATTGCCGTTTTCGCTGCCACATTTATTCTGGCACTGATAGTAATCGGTAAAATTATAAATAAAGGGCATGATAACCTGACTGTGGAAATGGCTCCGGCTACGCTTCCGACTGTCACAATGGAGATGGACGGTGTGGCGTATAATCAGCTTCACGGTTATGTACAGGCTATGGACACCGCGTTCCAGCGAGATACGGTGACTGTTCTGGGGGAAAGCCGTGATACCGACTTCTTTGTGGATACTTACGGGGAAAACGTGACGGGTATTTCCATTGAAGTCAGAAATATAGATGGTTCCAGATTAATAGAAGATACGGAAATTACAGAATATGAAAAAAAAGGAGATAGGATACGCGGTAAAATTGCACTGAAGGATTTGATTGATTCTGACGCGGAATATTCCCTCGCCGTTATTTTGGAACTGGATGAGACCAGACAAATTTATTATTACACAAAAGTAATCTGGAGCGAAAGTCTTCATGCCAGGGAAAAGCTGGAGTATGTCATCGACTTTCATCAGCGTCTGTACGACCGCGAGGCAGCCAGAGAACTGACGAAATATCTGGAGACCAATTCAAAACTGGAGGACAACAGCAGCTTCCACAAGGTGAATATACACAGTAGCTTCCGGCAGATTACCTGGGGAGAACTGAATGTCAGTGAAACTATTGAGCCGATAGTTCAGATGAAGGAAATTGCGGGACAGACGGCGTCGTTCTTGGTGGATTTTGTTGTGTCAACCTCCGAAGGACGGGATTTGACTTATTATATGGTAGAAGAGTATTACAGAATACGCTATTCCACAGAAAGAATGTATCTGTTGGACTACGAACGCACCATGACTCAGATACCTGACCCTGAGGACATGTATGGAAACGACAAGATTTTGCTGGGAATTACAGATACGGATGTCCCCATGCTGGAGAGTGAGGACGGCAATATTGTGGTTTTTGAGGTGGCAAACAGGTTGTTCAGTTATGATGTTACCGCCAATAAGCTTACGGTCATTTTTGGTTTTTATGATGATGATAACGCTGATGCGAGGACAATTTATAATCAACATTCCATCAAAATACTGGATGTGGATGAGGGTGGAAATGTACAATTTGCAGTCTATGGATATATGAACAGGGGAAGACATGAAGGAGAGGTCGGAATCCAGGTATATACCTATAACAGCGGGCTCAACACCATAGAAGAACTGGTTTATATTTCCTCCGAAAAGCCTTATCCGGTGCTGGCAGCAGAGGTAGAACGGCTTTTGTACCTGAATCGTGACGGACAGCTTTACCTGGCGCTGAACAACAGTGTATACGGTATTGATTTGGTGGAGAGAACGGGAACGGAACTGATTGACATCGGTCAGAGCGGTACCCTTCAGGTATCGGATAATCATAAG
Organism: Acetatifactor sp.; assembly: GCA_016303085.1. GTDB lineage: Bacteria > Bacillota > Clostridia > Lachnospirales > Lachnospiraceae > Acetatifactor. The sequence goes on along the minus strand of JAEDMI010000001.1, from coordinate 15,370 downwards.
ATTATCATCTGGTCGGAGGGAGAAGATATTTATCACAGCAGCATGCTGAATATACGAAATTTGAACAATGATGCGAGAAAAGCCGTTACCGTTCCGGAAGACGATGTCATCATGCCGTTGGGATTTATTGATGAGGATATCATTTATGGAATTGCCCGAAAGGAGGATATCGTAAAGGAAAGCTCCGGAAGAATTCTTTTCCCGATGTATAAAGTTTGCATTTGCAATTCCGAAGGGGAATTGCTGAAGGAATATAGTCAGCCGGATATTTATGTTACAGACTGTACAGTGGAAGAAAACCAGATTGTGCTGAACCGGCTACAGAGACTGGAAAACGGGGAGTATGAAGAAACCTATCAGGATCATATCATGAACAGTGCGAAGATTACTGCGGGAAAGAATGTGATAGTGGCGGCAGATATCGATGTATATGAACGATATGTCCAGATTCAGACCCGAAGCACTATAGACGTGAAGAATATCATGGTATTGACTCCGAAAGAGGTGGTATTCGAGGGAGGCAGAATGATTTCCCTGCCGGATAAAAAGGAAGCAGACAGATATTATGTCTATGGCGCCTATGGTGTAGATGGTATATATACTTCACCTGCCAAGGCGGTAAATCGGGCGTATGATATTTCCGGCGTAGTCGTGGACAACAGCGGAAAATGCATTTGGTTGAAGGGCAATCGCGTGACGCGAAATCAGATTATGGCAATTAAGGAGGCTTCCGTTACCGAGGAGAAAAACAGTGTGGCCGTGTGTCTGGATACCATCTTCAGGTTTGAAGGACTGGTCCGCAATTCGGAATATCTCCTGGCACAGGACAGGACCGTGCTGGAGGTGCTGGAGGAGAATCTGGAGAATACTCGGGTACTTGATATGACGGGTTGCAGTCTGGATGCTATGCTCTATTATGTAAACAGGGATATTCCCGTGCTGGCTCTGCTGGAGGACGGCGAGGCTGTCTTGGTTACGGGATTTAATGAATTTAATGTAGTGATTATGGAGCCGTCTACAGGCAGGCTTTATAAAAAGGGAATGAACGATTCTGCGGAATGGTTCAAAGACAACGGAAATTGTTTTATCACTTATATCGAAAATGATGGATAAAAACGGATGCCCCGATTCTTTTGGGGCATCCGTTTTTAGATTAGTTTGAGTTGTGTAGATTGGGAAAGAGATAGCGCTTGTACTTATTAAGGACGTTCAGTAACAATATTCCCAGAATTCCGCAGGATATGATTTCTCCTGCGCCTACAGTCAGAAAAGACAGCCAGAGAGGCCGGATTCCATATGCATAGAGCAGGACGAAGGGAACGATGATTGTATTTGCCACAATAGGCGGGATGGGAGCCAGCCATTTATATTTTCGGAGAATGTAGGTAAATACAGCACCCAGCAGTGTGGCCACGGTTCCGAAAATAATGTCGGGAAGCGCACAGCCGGTCAAAATATTGGATAACAGGCATCCGATGCACAGTCCCGGTATAGCAGCAGGTGTAAAAAAAGGTAAGATGGTGAGGGCTTCCGAAAAACGGACTTGGACAGCATAATTGGCTAATCCCAGAGCGTTGGCCAACAATGTCAGCACGACGTAAAGAGCAGCGATAACCGCTGCGTGAACGATAAACAATACTTTCTTATTCATTTTTTCTCTCCTTTAGTTTTGTTTTTGCGCGGGTAGCGAGGAGAAATTCCGTTATGCTTGCATAAACGGAAACTCGACGGGCACCGCGACAGTCCGGAACCTTTAGGTTTCAGACTGAGGTGAGGAAGGTCTCGAACTCACCGTGTGTTGGAAAAACCTTGAATTTACGGGCTTTCCCAAGGGTTTATTATACTGTAAACGGAGCGAATGTCAAGGTATTCTTAATTCTTTTTTAATTTTTACCCGGATAAGATGACAACAGATATCCATTTATTGTAAAATATACTAGGTATTTCGATTTGACAGCAGAGCGGCGGTTTGCCGTTATGCTGTATATAGAAATATCAGAAGGTCTTATGGAGGAGGTTACAAAAGTGAAGACAGAAAAGATTTCTATTTTTCTGGGTGCTTTAGTGATTGTTTTGCTTGCATTTCTGATAATATGGCAGGTAGGAATTTTTGGGGTATCTCAAAGCAGAATTGAACAGGATGCGAGGGAATCGCAAAAGATAAGCAGTGATTGGGAAGTGGCTCAGGACGCCAACGAGGATATATGTGCTTTGCTTTTTTATAACGAAGACAAGGATGAGTATACATATTCAGTATATCTTACAAGAAACGGAATATCTTTCGGATACTTTTTCCGGGAGGGTGGCTCCGGATATCCGTACATAGAGGATGGCGTTCAGGGAATTATCTACGAGGATAAAGGAATTGCACTTTTATCGTTGAACGAGGACAAGGTAAATAAGATTGTGATAGATAATAATGGGACAGAGGAGACTATCATGGTTGACCCGCTGAAACCTTTTGCGGTAGTACTTCCTGTCAATTGCGGCGAGATTACCATGTACGATTCCATGGGAAACATTGTGTCACTGTACGATACTTATAAAGGTTAAAGAAATCCCCGGCTCCGCCTTTGGAACCGGGGACTTTCTATGTCTGTGTACTTTTTATACAAGACCTGCCTTTAGCAGCCTTTTTCTCACCTGAAAGCCTATAATCATTGCGATAATCAGTTTAACGAGATCACCGGGAATATAGGGGATTACACCTGCCATAAGAGCCTTTGGAAAGCTCATATCCATCTGGAAGCCGAGCCATAGAGTTCCCAGAAGATAGCATACGGCGGTGCCCAGCAACATACCAAGGAAATAAATAGGCAGTTTACGCCCAAATTTGTCTACAAAGAAGCCGCAGATGAGAGCCATAAAAATATACCCAATGATATATCCGCCGGTGGGGCCGAAGAGTTTTCCGGGGCCTGAAGTAAATCCTGCAAACACGGGAACTCCCACTAAGCCCAAAAGAATGTAAATCAATACGCTTATGGTGCCAAGCTTCATGCCCAGCACGGAAACGACAAAATAGATTGCCAAAGTGCCCAGGGAAATGGGGACGGGACTGACAGGAATGTTCAGTGCCAGGGGACCGAGGACGCAGATGACTGCCGTCATCAAACCGATTAATGCCAACTGCTTTACGGTAAATTTGGGTTTCGTTTCAGTAATAATATCGCTCATTTTCTCCTCCGTTTAAAGTGCCGCAGAAGACACTTTTCTTTTTGGTAAAATGTTAACCACTAATTTGATTTGGATAACAATAAGAATATACACGAGAATACCTGAAATGTCAACCGCAAAACAAAAAACTGTTAACAATTTAAAAACCCCTGCCATAAATATAAATGGCAGGGGCAGAATTATTTGGCTTACAGCTCACCCTTTTTGTACTTTGCAACGATATTTTGGATTCTTTCGTTGGGGTTTAACAAATCGCTGATGGAGGAATCGTGATTCAGAGTGTCAATGATATAGGCAATGTACTTGCTCATATCGCAGTTGATATACCACTCACGCTGTAGCAGATCGGGAGTCTGGTAAATCAGGTTGGTTGTCAGAACCTTATCTATGATACCTTCCTCAAACGCTTTGTCGAACTTGTCCAGTCCGCTGGTAAATAAACCGAAAGTTGCAAAAACAAAAATCTTGTTGGCTTTGCGTTCCTTGAGAGCAGCAGCAACCTCTAAAACGCTCTCTCCGGAGGAAATCATATCATCAATGATAATCATATCTTTTCCTTCTACGCTGGTACCAAGGAACTCGTGAGCAACAATGGGATTGCGTCCGTTGACAATTCTGGTATAGTCACGCCTCTTGTAGAACATACCCATGTCAAGACCCAGTACATTGGCAATATAGATTGCGCGGCTCATACCGCCCTCGTCGGGGCTGATAACCATCATGTGGTCGGAGTCCAGTTTCAAATCCTTTACATTGCGCAACAGTCCTTTGATAAACTGGTAGGCGGGCTGTACTGTCTCGAATCCGTGAAGAGGAATCGCATTTTGTACTCTGGGGTCGTGGGCGTCAAAGGTGATGATGTTGTCAACGCCCATCTGTACAAGCTCCTGCAGTGCCAGAGCACAGTCAAGAGATTCCCTTGCAGTTCTCTTGTGCTGACGGCTCTCGTACAGGAAAGGCATAATGACGGTGATTCGACGTGCTTTGCCTCCAACCGCTGCAATAACTCTTTTTAAATCCTGATAGTGATCGTCGGGAGACATGTGGTTCTCGTGACCGCACAGGGAATAGGTGAGAGAGTAATTACATACATCTACCAGAAGATAGAGGTCTGTGCCGCGCACGGATTCCAAAATCATTCCCTTGGCTTCACCGGAGCCGAACCGGGGAACCTTTGCATTCAACAGATAAGATTCTCTCTGATAACCGGCAAATGCAAGTGATTCCTTGTGCTCGCTTTCTCTTTCGGCCCTCCATTTCACGAGATACTTGTCCACCTTTTCGCCCAAGGGCTTGCAGCCCTCCAGTGCAATCATTCCCAGAGAGCCGACGGGAATAGTCTCAAGATTTCTTTTTTCTTCGCGGTTGCCCATAACCTTGTCCTCACTTTTGCGTAAATTATTGATTTGTAGCGGATGTGTTCGGAAATCGTTTTTTATAAATCCGTATATCCGGTCCGGTCAACTTACACAAGGAAAAAGAACTGGTGATTCTGGAAAAAATGCGGTCTGAATATCGGTCGCGAATTTCTTCCAGACTCAGGTTTGTGGAAATGATTGTTGACTTTTGCCGGAGATTTCGTTCGTTCAGGCAGGAGAAAAGTTGGGATGCAACAAAGTTATTGGTGATTTCCGTGCCAAGGTCGTCTACAATCAACAAATCACATCCATAGATATCCTCGTAAAAATCCTGAAGAACATCCTTTTCCTTATAATCGAAAGAATATCGGGCGAGCATATCAAAAAACCCCGATGCGCTGAAATAGATAACGGAGCATCCGCAATCTATCAGCTCTTTGGCAATGCATCCCGAAAGGAAGCTTTTGCCCGTACCTACTGTACCATAAAAAAGAATATTGTGGTAGTCCTGTTTGAATTTTTTTATGAATTCTTTGCTTAATTTTACGGCAGCTTCAAAGCGCTGCAAATCCTCCCCCTGATAGTATGCGGAGGAGAGCGTCGAAAAATTCTCTTTTTCAACCATATCCTGTATGTGAGACTGGGAGTAGAGAATGGAAATCTCTTTTTGACGGAAACAGGAACATTTTTGCTTTAAGCTGTCCGGTCCGGTGACATATCCGGTGTCTTTGCATTGAGGACAGCGGTAGACCGGCTCCAGGTAGTCGGCGGGAAAACCGGCAGAGACGAGAAGCTCTTTTTGACGTTCTTTGATTTTGACCAGATTATCATGAAGCCTGTTGCGGGCATTGTCATCTCCCCCAAGCATGGCTTTTGCTGCGGAAACGGAAAGGCTGCTGACAGACTCCTCCAAATCCCAATACTCGGGAATGGTCTGGTAAACCCTTTCTTTTCTGGATTCTGACAGATATCGGTTGGTATCTCTGATTCTTTCATAGTCTCTTATGATAGATTCATATTGAGAGTTGGTAAGCGCCACAGCTTTTCTCCTTTTGCCTTAATTGCTCAACAGTTCTTTTTCGAGAGCATCGAAATCGTAGGTGTTCTGAGCAAACTGATTAAAACGGTTGGTGTATGGCTTGGAAGCGGGAGAATTTGAAGTATTTTTCCTACGCTGCCGGTACATTTCATCAATCTTGGAAATATCGGATTTGTGATGCACGTTCTGTTCATGCCAGTTAGACAAAATGCGGTCCGCGTATTCAAAGCGGTTTTTGTCCGTTGCCATGACGGTGCGCTCGCAGGCCTCAAAAATAATATCATTTTCAAAACCGAATTCTTTTATCCAGCGGTTTATGTATTCTGCTTCCTTAGGAGTGGGAACGTTATTTTTTCCCAGTTCTCTCATGATGGAATAAATATTTTTGTCATAAAGAAAGGCCTTTTCCTGCGCCTGCTTTGGGGTAGTAATCCCCTCCTCTGCCCAGTTTACGGCGACCTTTTCAATATACTTGAAATCCTTCTTGCCCTTGTCCACACAGTACTGAAGCAGATAATCGATTAAGTCGTCTGAAAAATGAAGCACATCGGTAAAGTAAAGGATGGTCTTAATCTCGGAAGGTGTTAAGGGCTTCCCGATGTAAGACTCGGCAATAAAAAGAAGTTGGGCGGTATCCTGCCGCTCCTTGAATTCCCGAAGCTGATCCGCGGAATAAACCGGCTTCTCAAAAGGAGAAACTGTCTCAGACACAGCGGAACTTTCCGATTTGATGACGGTTGTCTGAGCCGGTAATGCAGGCATGGGAACAAAAGAAGAGACCGCAGTATTGCTGCGGCGTCCTTTTGCAGTGTCGCCTGCGTTCAGGTCGCGGATGTGAATCCCCACAAGATTCTTGTCTTCGTCATAGTCCAAATCAAGCAGATGACTCTTTTCCCAGTACTTCAAGGCACGTACCACATCTTTTTCTGTGTGGTTAAACTTGTCCGCAATGTCGGACACACTGGTAGCCAGATGCGCATTCATCATGCGGAGCAGATAAAGGTAGACTTTCAACTGTGCGTCGTTTGCATCCTTCATATATTCGTCAATAAACAGATTGGACACAACAGTGGAATCTGTATCATTATCTTTATAAATCGTCAAACGTGCCATGAATAACACTTCCCTCTTTGAAATTGCGCGGAACCCCACGCAGTAGACCAAGTATAGCATAAGGTCTTAAAAAAGGAAATAGTCAATTTCCCGAAACCCTTATCGTTGCGGGCTTTTTGGCAAAATGTGGATAGTGTGGACAATGTGGATAACTTTGCGAGGGAGAAAACAAAATAACGGATACAAAGGATTGTGGGACCGTTTCACCGAAAAAGATTATCCACATTTATGGAAGAAAATATCCACAGCCCGAAGACAAATCTGCGTGTCACCGAACTGTGGATAATGTGGAAAATTACAATCCGAGGAGGTTTTCTCCGATTTTCAGGACATCGCCTGCCCCCATAGTTATCAACAAATCACCTTTTATGCAATTTTCCAATAAAAAATTTTCTATCTCGTCAAAAGAAGGGAAGTAAAAGCATTCATGCCCCAGAGCTTTTATTTCTGCCTGCAGATTCTCGGAACTGATACCGAGATTGTCTGTCTCCCTGGCGGCATAGATATCTGCCAGAACCACTTTATCTGCCAGACAGAGAGCCTTTGCAAAATCCTTCATAAATTCCTTGGTCCTGGAATAAGTATGAGGCTGGAAGACACACCATAAAGTCCTGTGAGGATAATTTTGGGCTGCAGACAAGGTCGCAGTAATTTCTGTCGGGTGATGTGCATAATCATCTATTACAGTGACTCCTCCCACACATCCCTTGTACTCGAAACGTCTGTCTGTCCCGGTGTAACCGTTCAGGGCATCTGCCGTCACGGATCTGTCAATGGAAAGATAATCCGCCAGAGCGATTGCGGCAATGGCATTTCCCACATTGTGGAGGCCGGGAACCTTCAGTGAGAAAGAGTCCGTTCCGTTTCCCGGATGATGAAGCAGGAAGGAGGGATGACCAAAGCTGTCGTAAGCGATATCTGTGGGATAATAATCTGCATTTCGGTCGGAGGAAGAATAAGTCACTATTTTGCAGGACAGGCCTTCGGTAATCTCCTCATAATCAGGGATATCCGCATTTATGATGAGACAGCCCTCAGCCGGAAGCAGTTCGGCAAATTTGCGGAAGGAGTGACGGATATCAGCCAAATCTTTGAAAAAGTCAAGGTGGTCTTCTTCTATATTAAGAATTAATCCCACTGTGGGGAAAAAGCTTAAAAAGCTGTTGGTATATTCGCAGGCTTCCGTGACAAAGTACCGGTCTGAGCCAACGCGAATATTGCCACCGATGGTTTTTAGAATACCGCCGATGGACAGAGTGGGGTCGGTGTCAGCCTTGAGAAGGATTTCACTAATCATGGATGTAGTGGTAGTTTTTCCGTGGGTACCGCTGATTGCGATGGAAGTCTTGTAATTCTTCATCAGCTGTCCGAGAAGCTGTGCTCTGGTCAGATATGGGATTCCCATATCCCGGATAGCACGAAATTCAAGGTTGCTTTCCTTCACAGCGCTGGTCAGTACGGCGCAGTCGATATCGGAGGTTATGTGCGAAGCATTTTCGCCGTATTGCACTTCAATACCTTTTTCCTCCAATGCCTGTGTGATGGAGGAGGATTTCCAATCGGATCCGGATACGGTAAAGCCTGCCTGATGGAGAATTTCAGCCAGACCGCTCATGCTGATGCCGCCGATGCCTACAAAGTAGATATGGGAAGGATTGCTGAAATCAATTTTGTACATGGGTTACACTTCCTTATATTTGTTACACTCTATTATAAGCATTATGGACATAAAAAACAAATATAAAATGACATTTTGCCGGGAGGGCGACCTGAAAACGGGTAAAATGTTGAAAATGACGGTGGAAGGGGAATTGCATAGGAGGCAAATTGGAAAAAACAGACAAATAATTTTCGCACAATTCAAAAAATATGTTAAATTTCGATAGAAAAAAAGTAAAAACGTCAAATTCTTTTGCGGTAAATATTCACTTTCAAATTTGGATATGTTATAATAATGTTGCCGATAAAAACGGTAAAAGGCTAGACAGAGGTGATGACATGATAAAAAAGGAAATGATTGCCATGCTATTGGCAGGTGGGCAGGGCAGCCGACTTGGGGTGCTGACTTCCAAGGTAGCGAAGCCTGCAGTCGCATTCGGAGGGAAATACCGCATTATTGATTTTCCTCTATCCAACTGTATCAACTCGGGAGTGGATACGGTAGGCGTTTTGACACAATATCAGCCGCTGCGGTTGAATACACATATCGGAATAGGTATTCCGTGGGACTTGGACCGAAATATCGGAGGTGTTACGGTTCTTCCGCCCTACGAGAAGAGTACCAACAGTGAATGGTATACGGGTACGGCAAATGCCATTTATCAGAATCTGGAATATATGGAGAGTTTCAATCCGGATTATGTTCTGATTCTTTCCGGCGATCATATTTATAAGATGGACTATGAGGTGATGTTGGATTTTCACAAGGCGAACAACGCGGAAGTCACTATCGCTGTTATGCCCGTTCCCATTGAGGAAGCCAGCCGTTTCGGCATTATGATAACTGATGAAAACAGGCGCATCACTGAGTTTGAAGAAAAACCTGAGCATCCCAGAAGCAATCTTGCAAGTATGGGTATCTACATATTTAACTGGAAGACCTTAAAGGAAGCGTTGATTGCCATGGCTGACCAGCCGGCACTGGACTTTGGAAAACATGTGATTCCCTACTGTCATGAGAAGGGAGCTCCTCTGTATGCTTATGAGTTTACAGGTTACTGGAAGGATGTGGGAACTCTCAGCTCATATTGGGAAGCTAACATGGAACTGATTGATATTGTTCCTGAGTTCAATTTGTATGAGGAGTACTGGAAGATTTATACCAGAAGCGAAATTCAACCTCCTCAGTACCTGTCTGCGGACAGTGTTGCGGAGCGCTGTATTATCGGAGAGGGCTCAGATATCTACGGAAAGGTATACAATTCTGTTATCGGCTGTGGTGTCACAATCGGAAAGGGAACCGTAATCCGCGATTCCATTATCATGAATAATACACAGATTGGCGACGGCTGCGAAATTAATAAGGCCATTGTGGCTGAAGAAGCAAGGATAGGCAATAATGTCAAGCTGGGAGTGGGAGAGGAGGCGCAGAACGAAACCGCACCTCATATCTACAACCATGGCCTTGTGACCATAGGCGAGAAGAGTGTAATTCCCGATGGCATATCTGTGGGAAAGAACTCGGTAATCTTCGGCGAAACATCGGCTGCTGACTATGAGAATTCCCATCTTGCAAGCGGCAAAACATTGATTAAGGCAGGTGAATAACAGTGAGAGCAATCGGAATAGTTTTAGCGGGCGGTAACAATCACAGGATGCAGGAGCTGTCACAAAAGAGAGCCATCTGCGCTATGCCTGTTGCGGGTAGCTACCGCAGCATCGATTTTACATTGAGTAACATGTCCAACTCCCATATTCAGAAGGTGGCTGTGCTGACTCAGTACAATGCCAGAAGCCTGAATGAACATCTCAGCTCTTCCAAGTGGTGGGATTTCGGACGCAAGCAGGGAGGGCTGTTTGTTCTGACACCTACCGTGACAGCAGATAACAGCAACTGGTACAGAGGTACAGCAGATGCCATTTATCAGAACCTGACCTTCTTAAAGAACAGTCATGAGCCTTATGTGGTCATTGCCTCCGGAGACGGTGTATATAAACTGGATTTCAACAAGGTGCTGGAATATCATATCGACAAAAAGGCAGATATCACAGTTGTGTGCCGTGACATGGAACCGGGAACCAATGTGGAACGCTTTGGTACCGTTCGGATGAATGAGGAATCCCGCATCGAGGAATTTGAGGAAAAACCTTTGCAGGCCAAGACAAATACCATATCCTGCGGTATCTATGTAGTCCGCCGCCGTCAGCTCATCGAGATGATTGAGAAGTGTGCGGAGGAGGACAGGTATGATTTTGTCAGGGATATCCTGATTCGTTATAAGGATTTGAAGAGAATCTATGGCTATAAGATTAAGGAGTACTGGAGAAATATTGCTTCCGTGGAGGATTATTTCAAGACCAACATGGATTTTCTGAAGCCGGAGGTAAGAAATTATTTCTTCAAACAGTATCCCGACATATATTCCAAGGTGGATGACCTGCCGCCCGCAAAGTATAATGTGGGCTCCAGTGTGAGGAACAGTCTGATTTCCAGCGGCTGTATCGTGAACGGAGTAGTAGAAAATTCCGTTATTTTCAAGAAGAGCTATATCGGAAATAATTGTGTCATCAAGAATTCAATCATTTTGAATGATGTCTACATTGGGGACAACACCTATATAGAGAACTGTATTGTGGAGAGCCGTGATACCATTCGTGCAAACTCACGCTATGTAGGTGAAGAAGGTAAAATTAAGATAGTCGTGGAGAAGAACGAACGCTATACGTTGTAATAGGGTGTATGAACTAAGGGGGTTATGCAAATGCAGATTACTGATGTAAGAGTGCGTAAAATTGCTAAGGAAGGCAAGATGAAGGCGATTGTGTCTATTACTCTGGACAATGAATTTGTAGTACATGATATCAAGGTCATTGAGGGGGACAAAGGCCTGTTTATCGCAATGCCCAGCAAGAAGGCTGCGGACGGAGAGTACAGAGATATAGCGCATCCCATCAATTCGGCTACAAGAGATCATATTCAGAGGATTATTCTGGAGAGCTACGAAAAAGCCTTGCCGGAGCCGGACGCAGACTAATTATGGGAAACCATACGGGACAAAATGGATTTGGAACTGCCGTGGTAGAGATGCTGCGGCAGTTCTTTGCGTGAATTTCTCTTTACAAGAATCGGCCCTGCCTTTAAAATACAATACGGAAGGCGGAGATTTGGAGACGAAAAAGATATGTATATTATTGTGGGTTTAGGTAACTTTGGAAAAGAATACGTGAACACAAGGCATAATATTGGTTTTGATGTCATAGATAAACTGGCAGAACAGGAGAATATTTCTGTCCTGGAAAAGAAACACAGGGCTGTGATCGGAAAGGGAATTGTGGCAGGGCAGAAGTGTATTCTGGCGAAGCCCCTCACCTTTATGAATCTCAGCGGAGAGTGTGTCAGGGAATTACTTGACTATTATAAGGCAGATGAAACTTCTGAACTGATAGTCATTTCAGATGATATCAGCCTTAATGTGGGACAGTTGCGCATCCGCAAGAAGGGCAGTGCCGGCGGACATAACGGTCTTAAGAATATCATTGCACATCTTGGACATGATTCCTTTATTCGAATCAAGGTAGGAGTGGGAGAAAAACCCAAAAACTGGGACCTGGCAGATTATGTACTGGGACGGTTTTCTGCCCCGGAACGGAAAATGATGGACGAGGCGGCCGGACAGGTTGCAGATGCAATCCGAACAATCATAACACAGGATGCCGATGCGGCCATGAATCAGTTTAACGGTACAAAGAAAAAGGAACAACAGGGGACAGTATAGCGGTATAACCGGGAGGAAATGACGATGCAGGCATTGCTTTCACCCCTTCGGGAGCTGGCGGAATACGACAGCCTGAGGGAGACGTTGCGAAAAGGGAAAGGTCCCATAGCACTGACGGGATGTGTGGACTCGCAAAAACTGCATATGATATACGGACTCGGCGATGGCATAAAGATGAAAGTCATCGTTACTTACAGTGACTTAAAAGCCCGGGAAATCTTTGAGGAATACAAGTTTTATGACAGAAATGTCATGTTATATCCCGCAAAGGATTTGATATTCTTTCAGGCAGATATACACGGCAATCAGCTGGTGAAGGAACGAGTCAGAACCATGCGTCGGCTGATGGAGCGTAAACCCGTCACCATTGTTACCACCTATGCGGCACTTATGACACCTCTTGCACTTTGGGACAGGGAGAAGGATGTCATCGACGTGGAAAAGGGAGGAACCATAGATGAAAAGAAGCTTGCCGAAAGGCTGGTGTCCTTTGGATATGAAAAAAGTTATCAGGTAGAAAATCCCGGTCAGTTTTCTATCCGCGGCGGGATAATAGATATCTTTGATTTGACAGAGGAAAATCCCTACCGCATTGAATTATGGGGAGATGAGGTGGAATCAGTCCGCAGCTTTGATATTTTAAGTCAGCGTTCTATTGAAAAGCTGGAGAGTATTTCCGTGTTTCCTGCCACAGAGTTTGTTTTGGAGGCTCAACGAATCAAAGCAGGTCTGAAAAAAATTGAGGAAGAGGCAGCAAAGCAGGAAAAGCTGTTTCGGGACAGCTTTAAGACGGAGGAAGCTCATAGAATTTCAACACAGATCAAGGAACTAAAGGAACAGCTGCTGGAATTGAAAAGCAAAGTGAACCTGGAGGGATATATCCGCTATTTTTATGAGGATACGGTGACTCTGCCGGAACTTCTGACATATGTGTCGGTAAAGAACGGCATGGAAGGGAAGCCGGTGTTTTTTCTGGAGGAGCCGGCCAGAATCAAAGAGCAGGCGGATGCCGTAGAGCTGGAATTCCGTGAAAGCATGACACAGAGGGCGGAGAAGGGATATATTCTGCCGGGACAGATGAACATACTCTACAGCGGTGAGGAGGTTGCCGCAAAACTTTTGGGTGGAAGTGTGGTTACGGTTTCCACAATGGATGGCAGGGGCGGCTATTTCAAACCGGAGAGGAAGATTGATGTTGCAGCCAGGAGCGTTGCTCCCTATAACAACAGTTTTGAAGCTCTGGTAAAAGATTTAAAGCAGTTTAAGAAAAGCGGTTCCAGGGTGTTGCTGCTCTCAGGCTCACGTACCAGGGCTAAGCGGCTTGCAGAGGATTTGCGGGATCAGGAACTGACAGCGGTGTATACGGAGGACCCTTACAGAGAGGTGCAGCCGGGGGAGGTTTTGACCTATTACGGTCATGTAAATAGGGGGTTCGAGTATCCGCTGTTAAAGTTTGTGGTATTGTCCGAGACGGATATTTTCGGTGCGGAGAAGAAAAAGAAGAAGGCAAAGAAACTCTATCAGGGTCAGAAAATTAAGGATTTTAACGAACTGAAGGTAGGGGATTATGTAGTTCACGAGAGCCATGGTCTGGGCATCTACCGGGGTATCGAGAAGGTGGAGATGGAGGGTGTGGTCAAGGACTACATCAAAGTCGAATACAGAGACGGAGGCAATCTGTATGTGCTTGCCACCGGGCTTGATGTGATTCAAAAGTATGCTTCCGCAGATGCGAAAAAGCCGAAGCTGAACAAGCTGGGCTCCAAGGAGTGGGAGAAGACCAAGACGAAGGTTCGGGGAGCCGTTAATGAAGTTGCGAAGGATCTTGTGGAGCTTTACGCGGCCAGACAGGCGGGCGAAGGATACCGTTTCGGAAAGGATACCGTATGGCAGAAGGAGTTTGAGGAAATGTTTCCCTTTGAGGAGACGGAGGACCAGCTGAACGCCATCGCAGATACCAAGGCGGATATGGAGAGCGGGAAGATTATGGACCGCCTGATTTGCGGGGATGTGGGTTACGGGAAGACAGAGATTGCCATCCGTGCCGCGTTTAAGGCTGTCCAGGAAGGAAAACAGGTGGTGTATCTGGTTCCCACTACCATTTTGGCGCAGCAGCATTATAACACTTTCGTTCAGAGAATGAAGGATTTCCCCATCCGGGTGGAACTGATGAGCCGTTTCCGCACGCCGGGGGAGATAAAAAAGACAATCGCGGATTTGCAGAAGGGCATGACGGACATTGTCATCGGCACCCACAGGGTACTGTCCGAAGATGTTAAATTTAAGGACCTGGGGTTGTTGATTATCGATGAGGAGCAGCGCTTTGGAGTGGCTCATAAGGAGAAAATCAAAAAGCTGAAAGAAAATGTGGATGTACTGACCTTAACGGCGACACCTATCCCCAGAACCCTTCACATGAGCCTCATCGGAATTCGGGATATGAGTATTCTGGAGGAGGCGCCGGAGGATCGTCTGCCCATCCAGACCTTTGTCTGCGAGTACAATGAGGAACTTGTGCGGGAGGCTATTTCACGTGAACTTTCCCGGGGAGGTCAGGTGTACTATGTCTATAACCGGGTAAATAATATTGCCGATATTGCAACACAGATTGCAAACCTTGTGCCGGAAGCCACGGTTGCTTTTGCCCATGGTCAGATGAAGGAGCATGAGCTGGAAAAGATTATGTATGACTTCATCAACGGGGAAATCGATGTGCTGGTATCTACCACCATCATCGAAACGGGGCTTGACATTTCCAATGTAAATACCATGATTATTCATGACTCCGACAATATGGGATTGTCCCAGCTCTATCAGCTGAGAGGGCGAGTGGGCCGTTCCAACCGTACAGCTTATGCTTTCCTGATGTACAAGAGGGATAAGATGTTGAAGGAGGTTGCAGAAAAGCGTCTGGAAGCTATCAGAGAATTTACCGATTTGGGAAGCGGCTTTAAGATTGCCATGCGGGATTTGGAAATCCGGGGAGCCGGAAATCTGCTGGGCGTGCGCCAGCACGGCCATATGGAAGCGGTGGGCTATGATATGTATTGCAAAATGCTGAACGAAGCGGTACAGAGCCTCAAAGGGGTGAAAGTTGCAGTGGATTTTGCAACCCAGATTGATTTGGATGTGGATGCATTTATCCCTCCCACATATATTGTGAACGAGGTACAAAAGCTGGATATTTATAAACGGATTGCCGGTATTGAAAACGTGAAAGAGCGGGACGATATGAGGGATGAGCTCTT
>JAEDMI010000112.1 GCA_016303085.1 Acetatifactor sp. | reverse complement strand
CCGGCAGGTCTCTGACCCTGAGCGCTTCCCTGAGGTGCTCCCGCAGGTCTTGCTCCCGCTACTCTTGCGCCTGCCGGTCTGCCTGCTGAAGATTTCTCCGCACCCACAGTATGCATCACTTTCCCGGAGCCGCTTTTCGGACGCTCCGTGCCGCGTCTTCTCATGGTTTCATTTTCTACCTCACTAAAGTACGCATCATCCATCATATCCTTCAGCTTGAATACCAGAAGTGCTATCACTGCCGCTGCAGCTACCAGAAGCAGAATCAGAATAATAATGACTACTTTCTCTGTCCTTGCAGTCTTGTCCGCTGCTGCGTAAGCCGCCGCGTTGTTGGTCACTTTGTCAAACAGGCCCTGAATATCATGTTTCTCTGCTACCTCTTTTGTATTGTCAATCAAATACCATGTGCCGTCTATCTGCATGGTATCGAAATCCTTTACCATCTCCGGCTCCGGTGCGGGAGCAGGCTCTTCCGGATTATCTGTAGGTTCCTCCTGTGCAGGCTCCTCTGTGTAGGGCGTCAAATCCCCTGACAGCGACACATAATCGGAACGGATAAAGCCGGTTACCTCAGCATTATTTGCGCTGAAATTCACCTGATACCATACCTTGCCGTCGCTACCGTTTGCTGTTCCCGTTACAGTTACCGCAAGACCGTTGGACACGGTTTTCACAATCTGGCTTGTAGTGGAAGCATTGCTTCTGACCCTGACGGACGAACCGCCCGAAACCGTTGCACTGACAGGATTCACCGCCGTCACCTCAGCAGGGGTCTCATTTGCAGATGTTGCCGGAGTTGTCGTTGGCTCCACCGGCGTCACCGAAGTAGGTGTACTGCCATCCGTAATCTGCACCAAATCGGAGCGGATATAACCCAGTGTCTCTGAATTCACAAATGTCTGATACCAGATATAGCCATCACTTCCCTGCACCTGACTTTTGATGGTAATAATCTTATCCTTCTCGGTGCTTCCGATTGCATCACTGGTGCTACTGGGCTCTTTTCTGATATTTGCACTGTTTGCGATGACCTTCGCCTGACTGTCAGCTCGGCTCACGAATGCAAAGCTGTCCGCAAACAATCCCACTCCCATCACAAGTACCAGCGTCAAAGCGACTGACAAAAAGCCTCGTCTTCTCCGTACATTTCCTGTTTTTTTCATAAGTTTTCCTTTCTCCGGGTTCATCTGTCGCCGCGGGTGAATCGTCTCTGTCCGTCTTCGCCCTTCTGGCTCAAGCTATAACCCTGTATATTTTTCTTAACCTGTGCTCTCTGCTGTGCTTCAAAATTGCGATGAAGCGACATCTCACACTCCTGGCAGTATTCTCCGTAACGGATTGCTTTCCCACACACCTCACAATGTAAAAATGCTCTGGAATCCGCCGTCACCTCCAGACGCCCATCCTTCAGCATCTGACGGATTGTGCGCTGGGAAATACCGATTGCACTCTCAATCTGTGCTGCCGTGGCGCCCTTGTGCTCCTCGATATAACGCCGCACTTTCCCGTAATCATCATAGTCCACCGCGCCGCAATCCTCGCAGTGATACTCACCTACTCCTTTAAACACCATGACTCCACCGCACTTTTTACAAATACGTGGGACATGATAGCGATCCTCTAAAATAATGCCATCCACGGCACTTGCCCCCCTTCCGCGAACCGGATTGCAGCAGCCGGATGCCTTACGCTTCGTCTATTGCCTTGCCGATATCATGACGCATATACTTATTCTTGAATTCAACCCACTCCGTAGCCTCGTAGGCTTTGGCTCTGGCCTCCTTCAACGTTGCGCCCTTTGCCGTCACGCCCAGCACTCTTCCGCCGTTTGTGACGATGCGCCCCTTATCGTCAAACTTACTTCCCGCATGGAAACAGTAATAATCTTCTTTTCCCTCAAAATTCTCAAGCCCCGTTATCTCAAAGCCCTTTTCGTAGGAAACGGGATATCCGTCGGATGCCAGAACCACGCAGACAGCCGCATTATCTTCAAACTGCAAATCTATCTTATCCAACGTACCGTCGATACAGGCATCAATGACATCCATAATATCATTCTTCATTCTGCAGAGCACCACCTGTGCCTCAGGGTCGCCGAATCTGGCATTGTACTCCAACACTCTGGGACCTTTGGGAGTCAGCATCAATCCGAAGAAAATCACTCCCTTGAACTCTCTTCCCTCCGCTGCCATGGCGTCCACAGTGGGCTGATAAATATATTTCTTACAGAATTCATCCACTTCCTTCGTATAGAACGGACTGGGTGAAAAATTGCCCATTCCGCCGGTATTCAGTCCCTGATCCCCATCCTTGGCACGCTTGTGATCCTGCGCGGAGGTCATGGGCTTGATGGTTTTTCCATCTACAAAAGATAATACGGAAACCTCTCTTCCGGTCATGAATTCTTCGATAACCATTCTGTTTCCGGCACTTCCGAAATGCTTGTCCATCATGATTTCCTTCACTCCGGCCTTTGCCTCCTCAAGAGTGTTGCAAATCAGCACGCCTTTGCCGAGAGCCAGACCGTCCGCCTTCAGGACGATGGGCATTTCCGCTGTCTCCAGATATTTCAACGCCTCCTCCGGATTGTCAAAAGTCTCGTAGGCTGCCGTGGGAATATTATATTTTTTCATCAAATCCTTGGAGAAAGCCTTGCTACCCTCCAGGATTGCAGCATTCTTTCTGGGTCCGAATACCCGGAAGCCTTCTGCCTCCAGCACGTCCACCAGACCTCCTACCAACGGGTCATCCGGTGCAACAAACACCAAATCCACTTTCTTTTCCTTCGCATAAGCAATCACCTTGTCAAACTCCATAACACCGATAGAGGGCTCACACTCTGCAATCTGTGCGATTCCGGCATTGCCGGGCACACAGTAAAGTTCATCTACTCTTTTGCTCTTCTTCATGCTGACTGCAATTGCGTGCTCTCTTCCGCCGCCGCCTACGATTAAAACCTTCATTGCGTTACCTATGCCTTTCTGTATTCCTCAACCTTATTTCCGTAACCTTATTTCTGTAACTTTATTTCTGTCTTTTCTGTTTTCCGGACTTTGTTGTTCACTACTTCTATTCTGCCGTTTGCAATATCATCGATAGCCTGCGGAAGCAGAATCCACTCCGCCTGCTCCATAACACGTCTCTGGAGAATTTCAGGTGTATCACCATCCTCTATACACACCGCCTTCTGGGCAATAATAGGGCCCTCGTCCATCCCTTCGTTGACAAAATGCACCGTGGCACCTGTCACCTTGACCCCTCGCTCCAGTGCCTTCTCATGCACCGTCAGGCCATAATAGCCCACACCGCAGAAGGAAGGAATCAGAGACGGGTGAATGTTGACAATTCGATTAGAGAATTTCTTCACCATGGTCTCCGGAATCTTGACCAGGAATCCCGCCAGCACTATCAAATCAGGATTCAGTTCACACATTTTCTCCGTGAAAGCCTGATTAAAAGCCGCCCTGTCGGGATAGTTTTTCGGCGACATGCAGATTGCGGGAATTCCGTGATTCTCCGCTCTTGTCAATGCCCTTGCACCTGCGTTGTTGCTGATAACGGCGGTAATCTCCGTGTTTGTAATTTTCTTTTCATCGATGGCATCCAGAATGGCCTGCAGATTGGTTCCGCCGCCGGATACACACACAACAATTTTTAGCATAATGTAACTCCCTTTTCGCCTGCTTCACAGCTGCCTACAATATAAGGAGTCTCGCCTGCTTCACGGATGGCTGCCATGGTCTTGTCCACATCTGCGGGCTCCACAGCCAGCACCATGCCAAGTCCCATGTTGTAAGTATTGTACATCATCTGATCTTCAATTTTGCCTGTCTTCTGTAAGAGTTTGAAGATTGCGGGAATCTCATAGCTGTCCTTCTTTACCACCGCACGGATTCCCTCGGGAAGCATTCTGGGAATGTTCTCATAGAAGCCGCCTCCCGTGATGTGGCTGCAACCCTTTACGGCAACCCCCGCATTCTTAATTGCCTTCATAGCTTTTACATATATTTTCGTGGGTGCAAGCAATGCTTCACCCAGAGTGGTACCCAACTCATCATAATAGGTATCCAGGCTTTCCTTCGTCATCTCGAAAACCTTGCGCACAAGGGAAAATCCGTTGGAGTGTACACCGGAAGAAGCGATACCGATTAAGGTGTCGCCGGCTTTTATATTTTCACCGGTAATCATGTCCTTCTCATCTGCAACGCCTACGGTAAATCCCGCCAAATCATATTCATCCTCAGGCATCAGTCCGGGATGCTCCGCCGTCTCACCGCCAATCAGCGCTGCACCGGCCTGCTTACATCCCTCAGCCACACCCTTTACAATCTCAGCAATTTTCTCGGGATAGTTCTTGCCGCAGGCTATGTAATCCAGGAAAAAGAGAGGTTCTCCGCCGGCACATGCCACATCGTTGACGCACATGGCGACACAATCAATACCCACGGTATCATGCTTGTCCAAGAGGAAAGCCAGCTTGATTTTCGTTCCCACGCCGTCCGTCCCCGACAAAAGTACCGGCTTCTCCATGCTCTTGATTGCCTCCATGGAAAAGGCCCCTGAGAAGCCGCCTAAGCCTCCCAGCACCTCGGGGCGCATGGTCTCCTTCACATGCTTCTTCATCAGTTCCACCGACTTATATCCTGCTTCAATATCTACTCCTGCGTTCTTGTAATCCATTTTCTCCTCATTTCCGGCACATGTAGCCATTCTGTATTTATCCTGTGATAACTGTTCTTCCTCTTTCTAGACCATGACTGCCTTTGATTGATACAGTTATCCTCAATAAGCCTTGTAACCAACCTCTTGCAGTCTTGCGTCCTTTGCCTCTACCTGCTCCTTCAGTTTTGCACTGTATGCTTTCAGTTTTTCCAGCAGCCCGGTATCGGATGTGGCAAGTATCTTTGCCGCCAACAGCCCCGCATTTGCACCGCCGTTAATCGCTACTGTAGCCACCGGGATGCCGGAGGGCATCTGTACGATGGAGTACAAAGAATCCCTTCCTCCCAGGGAAGTTGTGTGCATGGGAATGCCAATGACAGGCATGGGAAAGATTGCGGCACACATGCCCGGCAGATGAGCTGCCATGCCCGCTCCCGCAATAATGACCTTAAAGCCTTTCTCTTCTGCGGTTTTCGCATATTCAAAGAACACATCCGGCTCCCTGTGCGCACTGATAATCTTCATCTCGTACGAGATTCCCAACTCCTCCAGAATATCTGCCGCCTTTGCCATAACGGGCATGTCGGAATCGCTGCCCATCACAATGCCAACCTGCGGCTTACCGTCAACCTTAGCCATGATGTCCTCCTTCGCGTGCTTATTATTCTCTCATTAGTTTACTAAAATCAGACAGTTTTCGCAACATGTAAGTTCTAAAATAAGATTTAAATTTATAACAAATCAGTCAATTCATAAGCTTCCGGGCGTTTGTATACCACATATCTTTGCTCGACACGCTTTCGCTTGGGTTCTCGCAGTAGCGGACGCTAAGCTCGAAAGCACCTCGCTAAGCGCCGACGCTCGAAACAGTCTCACAAAGATACGGTGGCATACATCGCCCTGTTTACTTACAGTTAAGCTAAATTATTATTTATTCTCAAATGCCTCGTTCAAGGGTTCTGTGCCGGGGAGTACAAATCTTCCGTTTTCGATGATGGCGATTCGGGAACCATCCTTTTGAACCGCCGTCAGGCTACCCAGCTCATCGTAGGGAATGGTAATGTCCGTATGGCAGTTAAAGTATGCCTCCTCGGGCCTTGTGTTCCGAAGCGCCGAGCGGGAGTTCTCCTTCGCCACAATTTCCTTGCCGTCCGGATTGTATACTGTCACATCCTCGGTGTGAGAGTAGCAGGTATCGCCCACCGCAAAGTGAGGTCCCGTCTTCTCCGCAATCAGAATGGGCAGTTTCGCCTCCACATTCAACCGTCTCGCCATCACGTAGGCGGTGGTATTGGTGCCGATGGCAAATTCGCCCAGCGGAAGAGTTTCACGGCGGAACAGAATGTTTTCTTTGACAAAGTTCCTGTTCTCCTCCTCCGAAGCAAAGTTGTCACAGGTATAATCTTTTATCATGCCATCCTCAAAGGTAATGGCAAGATTCCGGTATTCCAGCCCGTTGAGGAACACCTTTGTCACATGGAGAATGCCGTTTGTCCCCTCCAGCACGGGAGATGTGAACACCTCGCCCACAGGGATGTTCACGTCCGCCACACAATTCTCAAAAATCGTCTCCTTTTCGGGATTTTTCAATTTCCAAAGACTTACCTTCAAATCAGTCCTGTTGTCCCCACAGCCCCTAATTTCACAGTAATCTGCGGTATCCAACGCATCAATCAGCTTCTGCTGTACGTTTCGGTACAGCATATAATCCAGCGTATTGAGTTTTATGGTTTCATCAAACAGTTCACGGAAGACGGGCCCCACCTCCGGTACAGGGAAAGCGATAATGGTAAAACTGCGTTCTTCCTCGATGATATACTCTCTGGTGATAGCCTGATTCTGGCTTCTGAATTCCACCCAAAGTTTATTCTGCTCCCCGGAAAGCTTCAAGGCTTCCTTTTTGTTGACCGGTTCAAAATCCTTCTCGCCGAAGGTCTCTACTACCGCAGGTCCCGCATAGCCTCTTGCATCCTCCCTGTACTTTTCAAAAGCCGTGCGCAATACCTCCAGACGGCGGTTCATATAGTTTCTGTCCCAGAACAGCGCCCTGTCATCCTTATGGTCATATTCATACTGACGGTTTACGATCCCGCCGGTTACATGGACAGCGCCCGCCACAGGCTTAAGACCCAGCTTTGCAAAATTTTCCAGAGCCCGCCGCATCATCCGCTCAAAGCCGATATGATACCGTATATTTACCGTCTTCTTTTTGGACAAATCCTTGCCGGTAACCTCAAAACCGATGCGGTATCCTTCCGTATAGGTATCTGCCATGGTTGCAATGGTTTCCTCCGGCAGACTTGCCAGGTATTTTGCCGTCTCCAACTCATTTTCGTCCACATACTTGCCATAGGCATAGAGGTATCTCACATCATTCAAATCGCTGTTTCGGATAATATCAGCAGCAAGACAGCCTTCCGGACATACCGTCTGTCGAACTTCCGTCTCCGTCCTGACTTCCGCATAATCGCTGACATACCAGTACAGGGTTTTACGGATATCCTCTGTTGAGGGTAACGCCCGGTTCTCACTCCACTCATAGGTGAATGCTGCATAGACTTCCGCAAGCAGCTCCAAGCCGGCAACCACAAGCTCGACCTCTCCCTGATACAGGTATTCCGTCAACCCACGCAGTTCCGCATAAAGCCAGCAGAGTTCCTGTCCGAATTCTCCCAGCTTCCTCACGGCATAAGCGGGATTGCCGTAGCTTTCCCCGTAATGTCCGGGACGTATATCGGCATACAGTGCCCGGTTTCGCTCCTGAAGTTCCTCCAGGGATGCCTTTTCAAGGCTGCCCGACTCCAAAAAACTCCTTGTATCATCCAAAAGCATGGCAAATTCCGCCATCTTATCAAAATAGTCCCTGAAGTCTTCCCTCAAGCACTGTTCTCCGGGGATTTCCCGTATCCGTTCCATCACCAGATGATACCGTTCATTCAAAATTTCCTTCTGCTCTTTTTCATTCATCTCATTCATCACAAATTCGCTCCCGCATATAATATCAGGCTGATACTCCCCAGTGCCAGCAGATTCAACAAGGTTCCCAATACCGGAAACAGTCTGTAGCAGTTCTTATCCCGAACCGTAAGAATCCCCAGCACAATCCCCACCAGTGAAAACACAAGTGCAAGAATTCCCGTGAACCCAAAACCTACTGCCGCCTCCCCGTTGTTCCGATAAGTCAAAAACACCACGGCACCCAGCGCAGCCAAACTGATTGCACCCAGAATAGTTGACATGATTGCCTTCTCCGAGTGCCTTTTGTTGGTAAAAATATAATTTCTTTTCTTCATAAAAACTCTAAAAGGGCACTTCCCGGGAAAACTGTCCGCCCCCGGAAAATGCCCACCGTCTGCTCCTACTCTTAAAATAAAATCTTAGACTTCCCCGCAAGCAACCTGCCTCCGGTAACAATCAACAGAATTCCGGTTACAATTCCCACAAC
>JAEDMI010000111.1 GCA_016303085.1 Acetatifactor sp. | reverse complement strand
AGTGGAGCTTTGAACTGTTGACAGAGGTGTTTGGATTTGATGCGGAGCATCTTGCGGATACTGTGTTTGCAGGAGATGAAAATGCACCCAGGGATGAAGAGGGAGCTTCCTACCGTATCGCATCCGGTTTTAAAAAGGAAAATATATATTATCTGCCTGCAGAGGATAACTGGTGGGGGTTGGAGTACGGCCCCTGCGGTCCTGACAGTGAGATGTTTTATATTGCCGATAAACCTGACTGTGGACCTGATTGCGGTCCCGGATGTCACTGCGGTAAATATACGGAACTTGGAAATGATGTATTCATGCAGTATGAAAAGCATCAGGACGGCACACTGACTCCGCTGAAACAGAAGAACGTGGATACAGGCTGGGGGCTGGAGCGTATTCTGGCATTTTTAAACGGAACGAAGGATGTGTATAAGACAGATTTGTTCGCGCCTGTTATCTCATATATTGAGACAGTTTCCGGCATAAAATATGAGCAGGATGAAAAGATGACGAAGTCCATGCGCATACTTGCAGACCATATTCGTACCAGTGTTATGCTGATTGGAGATGAAGCAAAGCTGTTGCCCTCCAATGCAGGAGCAGGATATGTGCTTCGCCGCCTGATTCGTCGCGCGGTAAGACATGGCCGCAGATTGAATCTGGGAACAGAACAACTGTTGCACATCGGCGGAATGTATATAGATGACATTTACGCGGAGAGTTATCCTCTTTTGAAGAAAAACAGGGAATTTGTATTGTCTGAGTTACAGAAAGAAATTGCCCGTTTTGAAAGCACTCTGGAAAATGGTATGAAAGAATTTTACAAGATTCTGGAGCAGAAGAGAGTGGAGAAACAGAGGGAAATAGACGGAAAATCTGCCTTTTATCTTTATGATACCTTCGGTTTTCCCATTGAGTTGACGGTGGAACTGGCAGAAGAAGAGGGGCTTCAGGTGGATGAGGCAGGATTTGAAACTGCCATGGAAGAACAGAAGCAGAAGGCAAGAGAGAATCAAAACTTTTCTGCGAAACTGAATGCTGCAGGAGCAGGACTGTTTGACGCTATGGATGAAAATCTGACCAGTGAGTTTGTGGGATATGATTCCCTTACCGCGCAGGCAGAAATAATCGGAATTGCAACGGAAACGGAACTTGTATCCTCTCTTAAGTCCGGCGAAAACGGAACCTTGATTACCGACAAGACACCTTTTTATGCTACTATGGGCGGACAGAAGGGAGATATCGGAATTATCCGCACAAAGGAAGGTTCTTTTGAAGTTCGGGAGACTGTAAAAATTCCCGGAGGAAGAATCGGACATATGGGAGAGGTGGTTTCCGGTACAATTGCGGTAAACGAAAAAGCTGAGCTTGCCGTAGATACCGTAAATCGTATGAATACCTGTAAAAACCATTCAGCGACACATCTTCTGCAGAAGGCACTTCAGATGGTTTTGGGTAATCATGTGGAACAGCAGGGCTCTTACCAGGACGGTAGCAGAACACGTTTCGATTTCAGTCATTCTCAGGCAATGACCAGAGAAGAAATCGAAAAGGTTGAGAAGATAGTAAACGAAGAAATTGCAAAAGATATTTCGGTCGTTACGGAAGTTATGGGCATTGAGGACGCAAAGAAGAGCGGTGCAATGGCATTGTTCGGAGAGAAATACGGGGAGACGGTACGTGTGGTTTCCATGGGTGATTTTTCCAAGGAACTTTGCGGCGGCACCCA
Source organism: Acetatifactor sp. (assembly GCA_016303085.1). Classification (GTDB taxonomy): domain Bacteria; phylum Bacillota; class Clostridia; order Lachnospirales; family Lachnospiraceae; genus Acetatifactor. The sequence goes on along the minus strand of JAEDMI010000111.1, from coordinate 6,497 downwards.
TGTGAAGCATACCGGAGAGATCGGATGGTTTAAAATCCTTTCCGAGAGCGGTGTGGCTGCGGGTGTCAGAAGAATTGAAGCTCTCACAGGTACGAATGTTATGGATTTCTATCGTGCTATGGAAGAGAACTTTGAAAAGATTGCCATTGCTGCAAAGGCGACTACCGGAACCCTGTTGGATAAGGTTCAGCATATGCAGGCAGAACTGAAGCAGCTGGCTTCCGAAAACGAATCCTTAAAGGCTAAGGCAGCGCAGTCTGCTCTGGGCGATGTCATGAATCAGGTAAAGGAAATCGGAGGCGTGAAGCTTCTGGCTGCCAGTGTGGACGGCGTGGACATGAACGGCCTTCGTGAACTGGGTGACCAGCTGAAAGAAAAGCTGGGTGACGGTGTGGTAGTGCTTTTGTCGAATCAGGACGGCAAGGTGAACATGATTGCCATGGCCACCGACGGTGCTCTGGCGAAGGGGGCTCATGCCGGGAACCTGATTAAGGGAATTGCTGCATTGGTTGGCGGTGGCGGCGGCGGACGTCCCAACATGGCGCAGGCCGGCGGTAAAAATCCAGCAGGCATTTCTTCGGCTATTGAGGAGGCGGAAAAGATTTTGGAGGACCAGGTATCTAATGAGTGAGAGACATTATTTGAAACCTGTCAGAATATTTGCTTCGGCGTTGGCGCTGGCATTAATGCTGGCGCTTTCTGCGTATGCGTGGGACGGAATTGTGAAAAGACTGATCATCTGTCTGGGGCTGAGTCTGGGATGTAGTCTGCTGTTATTGCTTCCGAAGCTCTCCAATAAGCTGACAATTCCACTGTTTGTTCTCTATCTGGCTTATGTGCCTCTGAAGAGCTTTCAGAGAATGGAACTGCCCTTTCATGACATGACCAGAATCATGGATGGGGTGACGCTCTTGTCCGTGACAATGATTATCTGTGTCTATTTCGTGTTTTTTCTTGTTACTCAGAGAAGCAATTGGGGATTGGGCGGGGGTAGCCTCTTCCTGTTGATTCTGTTTCTGGTAGAATATTATGTCGTGAAATTCCGGGGAGACGTATTAAGACCCAGCGATCTGGGAGCTGTCAAAACGGCTGTTTCTGTTCTGGGCAGCTATGACTTTTCCCTGTCTCCGGAAGCGGTATATACAGTACTGTATTTTCTTTTCTTCAGCTGCCTCGGTTTTCAAATCAAAATCAGGATGAACCGATGGGTACATATTGGGGTATCAGCCGCTTCCCTGTGTATGATTGGAGGCTGGTATTATACCGTTATGGTATCTCCGTATCCTGTGGAAAAGGAAATTAGCGGACATTACTGGAACATGACGGAGAATCAGCTGTTAAACGGTACCTGCATGAGTTTTTTCGTGATGCTGAGAGAAAGCAGGCTTGACGTGCCCGGGGATTATTCTGAGGAGGCGGTGAGAGCGGCAGCGTCGGAAGCTGTCATACTGTATGACAAGTCGCAAGGTTCAGATGTCAGGCCGGATATCATTATGATTATGAATGAGGCGTGGAGTGATTTGAGCGTGCTTGGTCAACTGGAGACAACGGAGGATTATATGCCGTTTGTAAACAGTCTTTCGGAAAATACGGTAAAAGGCAATCTGTATGTGTCTATACTGGGAGGTCTGACTGCCAACACGGAATTTGAAGCGTTGACGGGAAATTCTCTGGCTTTGCTTTCGCCCACGGTGATACCCTATCAGAATCAGGTGAATCATGATATGCCATCCCTGGCGAGAGTGCTGGAGGCTTCAGGTTACGAGACTATGTCCATGCATCCCAGCGGATCGGCGGCATGGAACAGAGGGAAGGTATATCCTTTCCTCGGCTTTGATGAATTTATTCATGAGGCAAACTGGCAGACATCCTACGAGTATCTGCGTGGTTTCCTTTCCGATTCCTGTAACTTTCATGAGATCATTTATCGCTATGAAAACAGAAATGAGGATGCACCGTTTTTTTTATTTGATGTCACAATACAGAATCACAGCGGATATTATGGTGAGGTTCCTCTGAATATAAGAGTTAAAAGCGTCGGCGGAATTCCCGCAGAAGAGATAGGTTATATCAAAGATTTAGAGACCTATTTAAATCTGATGAAGATAACAGACACCTCTTTTGGAGAACTTGTAACGTACTTTGCACAGGTAGAGGAGCCGGTTATCGTCTGCATGTTCGGGGATCATCAGCCTATATTGGAAAATACTTTTTACGAAGCAATCTTTTCGGACAGCAATCTGACGGAGCGGGAAGAGAATCTGAAGAAATATATTACACCTTATGTTATCTGGGCGAATTACGAAGTGGATTGGGCGGAATACGGAGACATAAGTGCAAACTATCTGCCTGCTGTTCTGGCTGAATGCAGTGGAATAGAGCTACCGCCTTTTTATAAGTTCCTTTCCAAATTGCGTGAGACATATCCCGTTTTGACGACGCGGGGATGTGTTGACGATAACGGCAATTTGGTTGATATTTTGGATATCTGGGAAACAGAGCTTGTTCAGCAGTATAGAATGCTGGAGTACAATCAGCTCTATGTTAAGGATTATCTGAATGGAATTTTTGTGAAGGAGGAAACGGCAGAATGATAAGAAAAAGAATTGCATGGGGAATTATTCTGCTGATTTTTTGTCTGGCGCTGATTATTGGTTTGTATTGGTACCATAACCGGAATCGGGCCTGGTATGAGAAATACCCTGTGATATGTCATGCCCTTGGAAGGACGCAGGAGGGAGATACGTTGACGAATTCCCTGGAGGCCTTTCAATATAACTACAAGCGGGGACAGCGCGTGTTTGAGGCAGATGTTCAGATTACATCAGATGGAAAGATGGTTTTGCGTCATGACTGGGTGTCGGGGCTGGGTCAGGAAGAGGCTTTTGGTTGGACAGAGGAAGATAGTTGGGCGGTGACGGAGGAGATGTTTCTGAGCACGCCAATTTATGGAAAATACACGCCGCTAAGTCTGGAGGACTGGTTTGCAATCATGAGAGAGTATCCTGATATCTGGTTTGTGACAGATACAAAATATTCTCCCGAGGTGGAAACGCAATTTTCGCTTTTTACAGATACAGCTATAGAAAACGGATATGAAGATGTGCTTTCACGAGTAATTGTCCAGATTTATTACAAGGAGATGTACGACGAAGTAATGGAAGTATATCCTTTTGAAAATCTGATTTGGACGCTGTACTATATCGGATATCCGGGTAAGCAGGAGATTTTGGATTTTATGGCTGAAAAGGAAATTCCGGTTTTGGTAATGCCTTCGTCCTGGTGGAACGGACAACAGGAAGAAGATTTGAAGGACAGTTCCATAAAGGTTTATGTCCATACGGTAAATGACGAAGAAGAAGCTTTGCTGAGGCTGCAACACGGAGTCAGCGGCATTTATTCGGATGATATTTTGCCGGAGGCTGTAAAGGCATCAAAAAGTCGGCTGAGCGAATAAAATCACGACAGAATAATCTCAATAATGTAAAAAAAACAGTTGACGTATCAGACTTTTATGCTATAATATTCAGTGTGTATGCGACAGGAATTGCCGTAGTACATAATATTAACCCAATCAGTCATGTTGCTTGAGGGACTGAAGGGAGGTCGGGTAGAGATGTCAAACGTAATCGTAAAAGAGAACGAGACTTTGGACAGCGCACTGCGTCGTTTCAAGAGAAGTTGTGCTAAGGCTGGTATTCAGCAGGAGATTCGTAAGCGCGAGCATTACGAGAAGCCCAGCGTAAGACGCAAGAAGAAGTCTGAAGCAGCAAGAAAGCGTAAATATAACTAAAACGTGAGCAGACCCTCGGTTATAAACCGGGGGTTTTCTGTTCTATCAGATACAGCCGATTCATATCTATTACTGTAGAGGTATCTTTGGCATTTTCGGCAAAAACTGTTTTTTGTTTACCGGTAACATGTGGTATGTCTGTATCGGTGAGATGTTGATGTGTGCGAAGGTACGGGATTGGAGTGAGTCAGCTTATGTTAAGAAAAAAATCTTTGATGGCGCTGTTCCTTGCAGCAGTTTTCTGGATTACGGCATGGATGCCGGTCAATGCTAATGTCTCGGTTTCTTCCCCGTCGGTTATTTTGATTGAAAGCTCAACAGGGCAGGTTATTTATGAACAAAATTCTACCGAACGCCGAAGCCCTGCCAGCATTACCAAAATTATGACATTACTTTTAACTTTTGAAGCACTGGAGTCGGGAAAGGTCAGTCTGACGGATGATGTCATTACCAGCGAGTATGCCAGTTCCATGGGAGGATCACAGGTTTTTCTGGCTCAGGGAGAAATTCAGACGCTGGAAACCATGATAAAGTGTATAGCCATTGCGTCGGGCAATGATGCCAGTGTGGCAGTGGCTGAACATATAGCGGGCAGTGAACAGTCTTTTGTGGAGATGATGAACGAAAAAGCGGCGGAACTTGGTATGACCGAGACCCACTTTGAGGATTGTTGCGGACTTTCCGATTCGGATAATCACTATTCCTGTGCCAGAGATGTGGCAATTATGTCCCGGGAACTGACGGTGAAATATCCAGAAGTGTTCAACTATACTACAATATGGATGGAAGATATCACCCATGAGACAAAGCAGGGTACCGGCAAATTTACCCTGAACAGCACCAACAAACTGCTAAAGCAATATCAGTATACAACGGGACTGAAAACAGGCTCCACCAGCAAAGCGAAGTACTGTCTTTCCGCTACGGCGACCAAGGACGGTATTGACTTGATTGCGGTTGTCATGGGAGCACCGGATTACAAGATACGTTTTGCGGATGCACAGACCCTTTTGACTTACGGATTTGGCGTGTGCGATATTTACATAGACCCGAATCAGGACAGCTTAAGTCCTCTGGCTGTGGAAAGAGGGGTGGCGGAGGAGGTCACCCTGAAATATGAGGGAGAATTTCGTTATCTGGATACGCAGGGAAGCGATTTGTCTGCAGTGGAAAAGGTGGTAGAACTGCCGGAGACGGTTCAGGCTCCCATAGAAGAGGGTAGTGAAGCGGGAAGGGCGAGATATTTGCTGAATGGGACGGAAATCGGCAGTGTTCCCATTCTGTTCGGGGAATCCGTGGAAAAAGCAGGATATCTTGATTACCTCCGCAAGGCCTTCGGATTTTTCCTTTTGTAAAGAGAATTTATATGCTATAATGATTCTGCTGACGCAGAATAGTTGTGAGGAGTACCATGTTGGATATTTTGATTACTGTTTTAGGAATCATTTTGATAATGCTTCTGTGGGTGATGCTGTACGACAGCAACCGATTTGTGGTGCGGAGTGCCACAGTCTCGGACAGACGAATCCGGAAACCGCTGCGGGCGGTGGTGATTGCAGATTTGCACAACAAGCGCTACGGCAAGGATAATGAGAGGCTGCTGGCGGAAATCAGGGAACAGAAACCGGACATGATACTGGTGGCGGGAGATATTCTCACGGCAAAATCGGGAAAGCCTCTCGAACCGGCTATATCCTTTCTGGGAAAGCTGGCGAAGGAATATCCCGTCTATTATGGGAACGGAAATCATGAGCATCGCCTGAAACTGTACCCTAAGACTTACGGGGATATGGGGGAACGGTACGGACAGGCTCTGCATGACATGGGCATTGAGCCGCTGGAAAACAGCCATGTTATTTTGGAGGATTGTGGGATTGCGGTGTACGGTGTGGAGATAGAGCGGGAATATTATAAGCGGTTTAAGCCGCCCGCGATGGAGGAAGGATACCTGAAAAAGCTTATGGGCAATGCAGATGAAAAATTTTATACGGTGTTGCTTGCCCATAATCCCGAGTATTTTTCCGGTTATGCTGAATGGGGAGCCGATTTGACACTATCCGGACATGTACACGGAGGAGTGGCAAGGGTTCCTATATGGGGAAAGGGTGTGATTTCTCCCGGACTCAAGTTGTTTCCGAAATACGACGGAGGGATTTTCAGAAAGGGACAGGCTGTCATGGTTTTGAGCCGGGGACTGGGCATGCACACCATTCCAATCAGGCTGTTTAACCCGGGCGAACTGTGGGTTGTGGAATTTAAACCGGAGAATTGAATGTATGTTCTCCCTTGAAAACCGTACCGAAAACCGTTACACTAAGGCGTAGGCAATGGAAGATTGCCGCTTTGAGAAGAGGGAAATATGGCAATATCGGTAAAACTGGAAGTATTTGAAGGACCGCTTGACCTTCTGCTTCATCTGATAGACAAAAATAAGGTCGATATATATGACATCCCAATTGTTGAAATCACGGAACAATATCTTGACTACATCAAACAGATGGAAACCGACGACATGAACGTGATGAGTGAATTCCTGGTGATGGCGGCAACTTTGCTGGATATTAAGTGCCGCATGCTGCTACCCAAGGAGGTCAACGAGGAGGGCGAGGAGGAAGATCCAAGGGCGGAACTGGTACAAAAGCTGTTGGAATATAAGATGTACAAATACATGTCCTTTGAACTCAGGGACCGCCAGGTGGATGCG
>JAEDMI010000110.1 GCA_016303085.1 Acetatifactor sp. | reverse complement strand
TAAGGAGCCATCTTAGGGTTCCATCTTCTGGTCTGGTGTCCGAAGTGAACACCTGCTTCAAGTAACTGCTTCATAGAAATAACGCTCATTTTGTCTACCTCCGTTTGGTTACATTCTTCCGCTCTTTCTTTTCTGCCGCAGTCGCGTTAAAACTGCGGTTAGCTCCGGCAGCGACCTTTGCATACGGCAAAAGCACCACCGCCGAATCGAAATGCGTGTTTTTTAGTCACAACATTCGGATTATAACATAAGAAACCCCCTGTTGCAAGGGGTTATCTAAAATTACTTTGTCTAAATTACTTTGTTTTGGAAATAATTTTTGCAATTTTCTCCCAGCCGGCTCCCAGCTCAATTTCATAGGTTCCCACACATATCCTTCTGGAATATCCGTTGTCCATCAGATATTGGTCAAACGCTCCCGCATCCTCTATCAGTCCGGCCTCCTTCAGTTGGTTGCAGACTGTCCTGGAGCCCGAACCGGATTTGATTGTAACGGTAACTGTACCGCTCTCCTCCGAGGAGGATTCTTCCGGTGCCGGAGTGGATTCCGAAATGGGTTCCGGGGATTCCTCCGGTGTCGGTGTCGGTGTGGGCTCAGGGGGTTCCTCTCCCGCAGCGGTCCCGCCGTCTGCTACGCTGTTTTCCTGTGTCTCTCCGCTCTCGCCGATATCCATACCGTCACTCCCTGTCTCCCCGCTTTCCGCCGGAGCAGGTGTGGGCTGAATATCCGCCAGTTTTAGGGAACCGCTATCCACCATACCCAGTTCGTAAGCCGCCGCCCTGATTTCCGCATCCGTCAGGGGACGTCCACCCCCTGAGGCTATTCCCATTGTCAGGGCTGTCACAATGATTCCGATTCCCAGCCCCCGCAAATAATATCGCAGTTTCACTTGTTGCCTCATTTCTATTGGTTATTAAACAAATCTATCACCAGCTTTACCTCGCCTACTCCAAGGCCCAGCTCTTTTGCAATTGCCACCTTGGACTTTCCCTGCTTGTAAAGCTCCAGAATCCGCTCGTTACTGTTTCGTCCGTCAGCGTCTGTCTCCTGCAGGAAGCTGACTCTGCCGGCCCGTTCCTGCTCATCCGCTGCTTCCGTCTTCCGCTGCTTTGGCTCCTTCTGCGGTTTATCTGCTCCGCTCCCTGCATTTTTCGGAGCTGCTTTCGGAACGGGCTTCTGCACCTTGGCCTCATTCACCGCCTCCGGCGTCAGACGCTGGAAGCTTGTCACCGTCTCCTCCGCCTCCTTCACCGTGCGGTTCACCTCAGAGACGGTGTTTTTCAGGTTGACGTGTTTGCTGTTCAGCATATCATAGAGGAACATAGCCTCCTCATGATTTTTGTGTATCTCTGCCAGCACTGTGTCAGAATACTCGCTCACTGCCATAATTTTCTCATTGGACAGCCGCTCCAGGGAACGTTCTGTCTTCTCCATAGCATATGTAACCGCTTCATCCACCACATCATCTACATGTCCCCGCACACTATCCATTTCCCGGTTCACCAGTTCCGCAATCTCTTCTTTCGCCAGTTCCCTTGTCTGTCCGGAAACACTACCCTTCTTCTCGGGTATAAAAAAACTCAATATAAAAATGATGCCTCCCACAATCAGCAGGACAATTTCCATCGTTTCCATTCCAAATCCACCTTACACCTTAATATCAAAGCCGCCCTGCCCCTTTACCAGCACGCGTTCTTTTGCCTGCCCCTTCCGGTGTTTTCCGCCATCTCCGCTGTACTCGCCGTTTCCTTTTTCCCGGGCATCCGGCTTGTTCTCATGCCACTGCACATCATCACTGCTGTGCACTTCCCTGGTCTTCTGCCGCTCATTCTTCTGTACCTGAAACTGCCCGTTGGTCTGGTCAACAAAGGCTTTATTATCTTCATTCTGCTTGATTGCGGAATAATCCTGCGCCCTTGAAATCGTCGTCAGTTCAATAGACCCGAATGCCATACCGTCCCCTCCTAATCCGAGGCTGTGGCGCTACAGTGCCGCCATACATACCTCTCCTCTCTCCTTCATGAACTTGCAGTAATGATAACTGGTCTGAATCGTCTTTGACGCCTCGCCGATAATAATTGTGGTACCGGGGAAAATTTCATCGTTCACCACAACCTCTGCCTGTTTTTGAGTCTCCATCATGGCACGCAACTTTTCCATTCTCCGATTCATCTGCTCCAGTTCCGCGCCTTTTTCCTCCACCAGCTTCGCCACGCTCTTCATATATTTGACCTGACTTTCATTATACTGAAAGCCCTTTTTTAGCTTATCTTTAAAGTTGGCAAGAATCACCTCGGCATTTTTTACGGTCTTGGTGTTGTCCGTAATGTTTTTCTGCATGTTGTTATACTGAGTTTTAATCAGAGGATTGACACCCACCTCCAGAATGGTTGATGCTCCCATACTGGCACCGATGACCTTCGCTGAAATTCTGGTACCGGCCTGCACATAGCCACCCACGATAATGCCCTTTCGTCCTTCCACACGGACTTCATTTCCGGCAGAGACACGGCTGTGCAAAATTGCTTCTGTCTCCACATATCCTCCGGTGACTACCCTTGCATTCTCCAGGAATTTGACTACCACGTCGCCACCGGCCTTGAGATAGCCTTTACCCATACCGTTCATGCCCTTGGCAATAATAATGTTACCGCCGGCTATGATTCTGGCGCCCTCCACCAGACCGTTAATAATGACGTTACCTCCCGCTTTCACTTCAAAGTTAGCAGCCACATCACCGCTGATTTCAATACTTCCGTCAAACTCCAGATTTCCGGTGGAGACATCAACATTCTTCACCTCATATACATCGGAGACAAACACCTTGTCATCCACCAGGGTCACATGACCGTCCACCAGGGAGCGAATGACATGCTTATCCTCCGAAAGTTCAATATTCCTGCCGAATTTTAATGTGGCACGCTTCACTTCTCTGGGTCTGATAGGCTGTCCGTAGACATCATATCCGTTATCACCGGGACTTTCGGGAATAATTCTTGCCAGCTCCTGCCCTTTGCGGCAGTGATTGATTGTGGTCATGTGGAAGTAATCGACACTGCCGTCCTCCCTCTGGGCCGGTCGCCTGTGCAGTTCTGTGTTAAAGTTGTATTCTATCCTGGCATCCTGCCCCTGAACAGGCTCCTTTCCCTTAGCGACCACAATATCGGTGCAGTAATCGCTATCCGACTGAAAGTGTTCCTGAAGCGCATCCACTTTAATCCCGTATGTAATATTCCGAAATCTCAAATCCTTTAAGAAATCGTCAAAGGTTATTCGTGCTCCTGTCTCCGAAGGCGGAATAAAGCGCGCAGAAGCAAACATACCGTCCTCGCTCACAGTAAGACGGTATGTCTCGGGAACAGGCGGGCACGGACCGGAGCCCAGACGATAGCACCCGTCTTCCTCGCCCAAAATTATCATCTCAAGCCGTTTCCGCTCATATCCGGCCTTAATGCCATCCAGATATTCCGCGAGTTCTTCTATTTCAATTTCTTCGCCACCGCCCTTGGGCTGATACAATGCCACCCCATAACCGTCGGTACAACTCACCAATCGAAAGTAACCGTTCTGCATAGTCGTTTCTCCAAAATGTTCTATTGGCTGTCCGTCAAAATTCCCATGTAGTCTCCCATTTTTACTTTCATTTTCTGCAACGCTCTTGTGTGCAGCTGTGAAACCCTGGACTCCGACACCTCCAAGATATTACTGATTTCCTTCAATGTCAGTTCTTCGTAATAATAAAGTGTAATTACCTTTTGCTCTTTCTCGGTGAGCATCTGCAAGGCTTCTCCCAGAACCTTTGTCAGTTCCTCTTTTTCCACCCGCTCCTCGGGTGCTTCAAACCGTGATGTGGTGTGTCTGCTGTAATCCTGCGACACATCACTGCCCTGCTCCATATATTCGTTCAAAGAAACAACCCCGGTAATCTTCATCTGGGACTGCCAGTCCAGATATTCATCCTCGGTAATTCCCAGACCTCTTGCAATCTCTTCATCCGAAGCACCGTGTCCGGTACTCTGCTCAATTTCCCGGATAACCGTCTCTATTTTCTTCTGTTTTTGCCGTATTGTTCTGGGAATCCAGTCCATTTTCCGAATCTGATCCAGAATTGCCCCTCTGATTCTCAGGCTGGCATAGGTCTCAAACTTTACCTCCTTCAGACAGTCAAACTTATCTATGGCATCAATTAAGCCGAATATTCCGTAGCTCACAAGATCCTCATACTCCACATTATATCCCAGATACATGCTCAGCCGTCCTGCAACTACCTTCACAAGAGGCGCATATTCCAATATGATTTTTTCTCTGGATTCCGGTGTCTTTGTTCTGGCATATTCTTCCAACAGCTTCTTTCTGCCTGCTTCATCCATGAAATCCATCGCCCCTTTCCCTTATCCTGTGTCTTATGCCTTCCTGTCTTCAGCGTTGTTTTGAGCGTCCTGCCCCTCCTCATCTTCTCCGCCTTCGGCAGTCTCCTTCTCGATAACTTCTCCCTCTTCCTGCCGCTTTTTCTCATTCTGCCTGTCAAAATAATCAAGCGTCCACTTCAGGATGCTTCCCAGCAGATAGAAAAGTGCAAGTACCGCCAACAGACAGGCCAGCTTTGCAACCGTGTCATACCGCCTGATAAAAGTAATGATACACGTAACCGCTCCCGCTGTCAGCATCAAAATCAGTGGTAAATTCTTCCTGTTCATCCTTTTCATTTTCCTCGTCAGATTATGGTCTCGTTCTTTCCCACCGCACGGATATGGAAATCGCCGCTCTCCGGATAAAAAATCACGGTTCTTCCGTAGTTCTCACCGGTGTCCTCCGCCAGAATCGGTATTTTCAGCTCCTTCAACTTACTTTTTACAGCTTCCACATTTCTGTCACCGACCTGTCCGAGATTTGTACCGTTTCCCTGAAAAACGAACATGGTAGCTCCTCCGGCTATCTTTGCAACCATACGGCTGCGCTTTGCCCCCAGCTTCTCCATCTGTCTGACAAGCTCCTCGATTCCCGTATCGGCAAACTTGGCAATGTTCTGCTGTCCGTTTCTGATTGCCTTGCTGTCCGGCAGCATAATATGTGCCAGCCCGCCTATCTTGTTCACAGTATCCCTGACTGCGATTCCCACACAGGAACCAAGCCCCAGGGTGGTTATACCGTCGGGGCTTACACAGGTCTTCAAATCTGCCATTCCTACCTTAATTATTTCGCTCATTCATCTTTTCTCGATTCTCTTGTTTCTCCACAGCCGCACCGATACTAAACCATCGGCAGACCTAACGATGTCAAAATCTTTGCGTAGGATTCCAAATCCGGAATCAGAATAAAATATCCGTCCAGCTCCACCTCATCATAAAACTGAGACTGAATCATCAAAAGCTTGTCACCGAAAATACCGAATATGCTGGCAGGCACGCTCAGGATTGCTCCGGCCATATCCACAGTCACAGAAGGCGGCGTAGGATAAATCTTCATGTTTGTCAAAGTAGAGAGGGAATTTAAATAAGCACCGGTAATGATGTTTCCCACTTCCTTCATCGCCGACAGCCCCATCTCCTCGAACTCGCTTCCGCCGGGGAGCATTCCCATGGTTATCTTCTGAATCAGGTGCCTTGCACTCTCTTCCTCCACCATGAACATCATACTTCCCGTAATATCGCCTTCCACTCCGAGGAACACTCCAACCATGATTTGTTCCTCTCCACCCATGATTTCGCCGACATCACGAAACTCTAACAGGCGTACCTGCGGAACCTTCATATCCACCTTGCACTGCAACATCTGGGATAATGCGGTCATAGCATTTCCGGCACCGATATTTCCCAGCTCCTTGAGGACATCATAATAATTTTCAGTAACCTGCTCTAAGCTCATGTCTGCCATGGAACTTTTCTCCTTTATACATCTAGATTAATTACCCTCAATACTGATTGCATTCAGGTCAAACAGAGAAATCAATTCTCCGTTGTGCTTGCCTACCGCAGTAATCAGATTTGTCTTTTCTTCCTTTGAATTGTATGTAATCTTCTCTATCTCGTTTGAGGTAAGCGTCACCACTTCCTTTACTTCATCCACGATAAAGCCTACATTTCCCTCCTGCTCCAGTTTCAGGACAATGATTCTGGTAGCTTTGGTATATTCATCCGGCTCCAATCCCATTACCAGGCGCATACTAATGACAGGAATTACCTCACCTCTCATATTGATAACGCCTTTCAGGTAGTCGGGCATCTTGGGAATACGGGTAATCGGCTGCATCCTCACAATGTTGTCAATGTTGCGTATGTCGATTCCGTACTGTTCATTGCCCAGTCTGATGACAATATACTGAACGCTTTCCGTTATTCCCCTTTTTTCCTCTTCAGGTAAGTTTTTTGCTGTATTTGTACTGAGTTCCATATACGTCTGCTCTCCCTTCTTAAATCAAGGCATTGGCATCCAGAATCAGAGCGATTTCGCCGTCGCCCAGAATGGTTGCGCCGCTGATAAACTTGCACTGTTTGGTGTACTTGCCCAGAGACTTGATAACAATCTCCTGCTGTCCGATAAGTTCATCGATTACAAGGCCCGCCATCTTATCTCCCTTTTTGACGATTACCACAATCAGGTTTTCATCTTCGGACTTTTTGCTCTCAATATCCAGTACCTCATTCAGGCGAATCAGAGGAATCACAGTGCCGCGCAGATGGATAACCTCCTTGTTCTGCACCAGCTTAACCTCACTGGGAGAAATATCCTCCAGTGTCTGTATGGAGCCCAGGGAAATCGCATATTTCTCGTCTCCCACAACCACCATCAACGCCTGGATAATTGCCAGAGTCAGTGGCAGCCTGATGGTCCAGGTGCTTCCCACACCCAGCTTGGACTTTACTTCCACTTCGCCGCTTAAGGATTCGATTTTTGATCTCACCACATCAAGTCCCACGCCTCGTCCCGACACGTCTGTAACCTTCTTTGCGGTGGAGAAACTGGGCAGGAACAGAAGATTGATAATATCCTTGTCTGTCATGTTTGCGGCCTGCTCGGGAGTAATGGTTCCTCTCTCAATGGCTTTATTTCTCACCGCCTCAGTGTCGATACCGTTACCGTCATCTCTCACCTCAATGACAACGTTGTTGCCGTCCTGATATGCATCCAGGAAAATGGAACCTACCGCGGGCTTGCCTCTCTGGGCACGAACCTCTGCGGACTCCAACCCGTGGTCTGCCGAGTTGCGCAGCAGATGCATCAGAGGATCACCGATTTCGTCTACCACGGTACGATCCAGTTCTGTCTCTTCACCTGTCATATACAGTTCCATCTTCTTATCCAGCTTCTTGGACAAATCCCGAATCATTCTGGGGAACTTGTTCACAACGCTCTCAATGGGCACCATTCGCACCTTCATCACGGATTCATGCAGATTTGTGGTAACCTGCTCCAAATACTCTATCTGTTCGTTGAAAGCACTGTTGACATTTGTCTGTTCCTGGCTGGATACGGATACCAGAGAGTTCTTTGCAATAATCAACTCGCTGACCAGATTCATCAGAGAGTCCAGCTTCTCAATATCCACGCGGACAGTACGGTTTACCACCGGTTTTGCGGGAGTCTGTTTCTTTGCATCCGGTTTTGCTGTTGCAGGCGCGGAAGCAGCTGCAGGCACAGAAGGTGTTGCGGCAGCGGGTTCGGGAGTTTCCGTTCCGGCGGTTTCCGGAGCGGCTTCGTGCACCTCTGCCTCCTCACTCTTGTTGTAATGTTTATTGTTTTCCAGCGCAATAGGTGCGCCGGTTACTTTTTCAATCTCGGATACGCTTTCCGCTGCCTTGATGACAGCATCCAGTTCACCGTCAGAAAGGATAATCAGAGTAAAGTCTCTGTCAAACTTCTCATCCTCCACATCCTGTGCGCTGGGCTCAGAGATAATGATTTCCGCCAATTCCTCCACAGCCTTGAACACCAGAAATGCCCGGGCTGCCTTCAGAATACAGCTCTCCTGAATCTGCACATTGATGCCGTAAACCTTCTTGCCTTGCTTCTGTGCTTCCTTAATAACGGTAATCTGGGAATCGTCCAGAGCGATTTCATCCCACTTTGCACCGCTCTCGGAGACAGATGTTGCCGCGGCTTCGGGTACTTGGGCCTCTTCTGCCTTTGCGGACGAAACACTACCGCCGTTTAGGATATCATTCAACTGTTTAATCAGTGCATCGTTGTCATTCGTTCCCTCGTCTGCGGTGGACTGGATATTG
>JAEDMI010000109.1 GCA_016303085.1 Acetatifactor sp. | reverse complement strand
AATTTTTTCCTTTGCGCCGCTGTCGTCCAACTCATAAATAATGGAATTTTCACAGGTAAAGTAGGGACCTCCCGAAAAGCCTACCGTAGTCAACTTAGGGCAGTCCTTGAAAGGCCGTAACCCCATTTCTCTCACAGTTCCCGGAAAGTTCACACTGCTCAGATTCTCACAACCCTCAAAGGCATAATTTCCAATCTTTTCCGTGGCATCGGAAAGTGTCACTCCTATCAGGAACTTGCATCCCTTAAAAGCTCCTTCCTCCACTTCTTTAAGGCTGTAGGCTGTGATTGTCTTCTGCAAATCTGTTCTGGTCTCCCTGGCCTCGTTTTCAATATACAGACCTTCCTTTACGCTCTCAATACCCTCGGGAAGAACCAAATTCAGCGCCGCATTAATAATCTCTCTCTCATAATCCGTCAGCTGCTCATTATTGTTGTATTTGCTCACAGCTGTAGTCATATTGGCAATGTGTTCGGCAGTCATATAAGGATACTTTGCGGCGGTGTATTTTGCCCCCTCGCTTCCTGTTCCCGCAATGGCTGCAAAGGTAGGATAATCAATCAATTCGTTCTTATCCGTCTCCTCGTTATACCGTATTTCCAGATGAGTGGGCCAACCGCTGTAATAAGTGATGTAGGTTCTTTCCTGACTGCCGTTGTTGATGTACTCATCAGGATTCATGGCATACTCAAAAGGCGTAGAACTGTAGGACACCGGTCCCACAAAATACAATTCCGGCGGATTGCTCATG
Source organism: Acetatifactor sp. (assembly GCA_016303085.1). Classification (GTDB taxonomy): domain Bacteria; phylum Bacillota; class Clostridia; order Lachnospirales; family Lachnospiraceae; genus Acetatifactor. Next base: position 7,476 of record JAEDMI010000109.1, on the reverse strand, counting down.
GATGTATTTCCGCAATGCGTGTCTTCGTTATGAGTTACGCCTTCCTGGGTTCTAAAAGCACCGTTTCCGATAGAAGTTAATGCGGAAGGGTCCGTAAACAGCACATATTTCAGGTTATGGCAGCCCCGGAAAGCATTGGATGCAATCTCATTGATGGATGCCGGAATCGTTATCTTTGTCAGGTAGTGGTTTCCCTGAAAGGTATTGGAGTCAATAATCCTAATTTTGTTGGGACCGATGGTGACAGGCAGTGTCACTGTCTCCATACCTCTTTCCATGTCACAGTATACCAGATTGTCATCGGAATCCACACGATAGACAACCTTCTTACCTTCCTCCGTCACAGTCAGCTCGTAGACATCCTTATTCAAATCCGTATCAAAAAAGCTGAAGGCTACCTCGTTGGCCGTTGCTGTCCTATGTACCGCTGAATCCTTCACACCCTTAAAATAAAACGTCGCAGGAACAGTTGCCTTAAATTTTTCGAACGTAAAAGTGCTTCCCGCCACAAAGTTGATTGTATTGTTGTCAGGGGTGGCGATGAACTTCAGAGACTTGCAGCCTTCAAAAGTTGATATATCTACAGGCTGAGTAAACTGTCTGGGAAAAGTAAGGCTCTCCAGATGCTCACATCCCCTGAAAACATTGTCGCCCAGATTGCTCAACAGCACGTTTTCCCCATTTCCCGCAAGTTCAATATGAGTGATGGCAAAGCAGTCTTCAAAGGCAGAACTTCCCAACGTCCTGACAGAGTTTGGCACCGTAAAGGTGCTGAGCGCCTGACAATTATAGAACGCATAGTCTCCGATTACCGAAACGGAAGAATGCTGGTCAATGTTTGTTATTGACATATTGATGCAATTTCCAAAGGCACCCACTCCGATGGTGTTCAGACCATTACTCAGCGTAATGCTGGAAAGGTTGGCACAGTCATAAAACGCATAATCTCCGATACCGCTGAGTTTCTCTCCAACAATCAGCGTCACAATATTGGCTTCCCCCGCGAAAACCCCCTTATCCCTGTTAGCAAAATTTACGGTTCCGCCCACTGTCCAGGTTCCGTCGCCGGCTCCGGTTCCTGCCGTAAGATACTGGTTTCCGATATACCAAACTTCGGCATTCATAATTCTCTGTACATCGGAGGTACTGGTCAGTGCAGGTTCTCCGTTTTGGGGATTGCTCTCTGTTGCATTTGGATAATAGTAAAATTCGTCTATCTTCAAGCCCTGCCATTTCGAACGGTCCTCATAATAGCAGGGGTTATATACGGTATCGATGTACCTGACAGTGTCAAATACCTGATTGCCTTCCTCGTCATAGACATACACATCATTGCCGGACACATCCGTCTCTATTCTGGGCTCCTGTTCAAAGCGCTCGGTATCCACGCGGTAAAACAGGAAATTACCCTTCTTACCAACCGCTGTTCGGCCTCCCTCAGTACCCAGATTGTCCGACAGCTTTGCATACGCATCCACGGTATTGGGAATCTCCAGAGTATTATTCAGCAGCTGGCCGCCTGCATATCCCAGAATTACCGCCACACGGTCTCCTGAGCTTGCTCCCTTGGGATAAACATAGGCAAACTGGAACTTTCCGTCTCCTGTGGTATATATTCTGTCCGTGCTCGTCACTTCGGGAATATTCCCTGCTCCGTTCCAGTTGGTATCCAGAGTTCCCCAGTCGCTCTCCGTAGCCGCTGCCTGTGTACTGAAATTTTGTGTGGGGATTGCCGCCACCACAAGCGCCGACACCAGAAACAATGTTCCCAGCGTTTTGCGAACTGTTCTTTTTAATCTTCTGGATTTTTTCTTAACAACGTCAGCCATCGTCATTACTCCTTTATCTTTCTCGCCACCACAACAAAACGACCGTTTTTCTCCTGATAGTCACAGGTGGAAAGCGTCAGTAACTGATCACCGTACTCCGCCGTCACACCCGTATCATAGAGAGACATTTCTGCCATCTCGTTCATGTAGGAGTTAAATTCCTGTTCACTGTTTGCATCAATAAACTGATAGTACTTAAATACAATTTCTTCTTCGCTGTACACCCGGGATCGGAATACATACATGACTTCGTAGATGCCCTTTTCGTAAATAGTATCAAACCGGATATAGGGATGTTCCCTGCAGTAATCCTCATCCTCATACAAATCAAGCTTACCGAACATGTTTCCGCTCTTCATATGATGCCCGTAGATAATATAATTGGTGCTGGGTTTCAACACATCACAGTCCTTGTCCATGAAAATGGAACCGTTTCTGTCGTACTCCTGATTCAGATTGTGCTCCAGATAATATACATTATCTGATGTCTGCATCACAGGGTAATCTATATTTGTATCGTCAATTTGGAGCCATCCGATTAGTTTTTTGTTCTTATTTAATAAATTTTTATATTCATCCAACACTTCTTTGGGCTCCTGTTGCTCGTCCAGTGTATACAAAGGACCGGGTTCCGGCGTTACGTTGCCAACCACCGGCTTTTCCTTCAATTCACTGAGTTCCTGATAGGTGTTGTCTGTCCTTTTGCTGAACCAGGAATATACTCCCACATATCCCAGACAACATACTGCTACAACACTGCACAGGACTGTCAACAGCTTTCTGCGCTTTTCCCGACGTTTCAGTTCTTCCCGCACATAGGTATCCAATTCCTCTGAAAGTTTTGGATACTGCTTTGTACTTTTTGACTTTTTGCTCCTGCCGCCTTTCGCCTCAATCTTTTCCGCACTTTTTAATGCTTCGGCAATCTCATCCCTGAAATCCTCTCCCAGCAGCGTCATAAAATGAAAGCCTCCGCCCTGTATATCTTTCATCAGCTTTTCCAGTGCTGCCTTGTCGGAAAAATCCGTCTTTCTGCGCAGTTCATCTATTATCTTTTTATCATGCAGGGCTCTGGCATAATCGCTCTCCGTCCGAAACTGCCGCCCTTCCACCGTGTATTCCTTCTGATTCATGGCAATCCTTTTAAGCATACTTACTCTATTTTCTATTTTAACTACATATAGAAATTAATGCAAGCACTTTGTCAAGATATTGTGTGAAACATTGACATGCCGTCACGCATACAATAAACCATAAAAAATAAACCTTTGGAGGCAATACAATGAGCGATTTGACTGCTACTAACTGTGGCTGCAACGACAACTGCGGATGCGCACAGAACAACAACGGATGCGGCAGCTGGATTTGGATTATCCTGTTACTTTTCTTCTGCAACGGCAACGGCATGGGTGGATGCAGAGGCAACTGCGGATGTAACGACAACTGCGGATGCGGCATTTTCGGCGGTAACAACGGATGCGGATGTGAATGGATTATCTGGATTCTGCTGATCTCCTGCTTCTGCGGAAACGGCATGGGCAGCTGCGGATGCGGATGTGGCTGCAACTAACCAATCGGATTCCCGATATACAGGCTCCTTCGGGAGCCTGTTTTTTCGGTATACACATAACCGCTTAGCCAGTTACATAGGATAGAAATAGAATCGTGATGCGGAAAGGCGGTGCAGACAATGGAGGAAAAGGGGACGGGTCTGATTACGGCGTTTGATTCGTTGTTTACCACAAACAAAATTCAAATGCTGAAGGTGCTGTTTACCCGGCTTCCTTCCGCACAGCAAGGCGGATTTGCAATCTACATAAAGTTTCTGGAGTTGCAATATACCCTGCGTTTCCTGCGGTTCCAGCCGGTTCCCCGGTTTGCCGGCAGCAAGCCTCTCTCCGCTGATTTTTTTTCCGGAGACAGTTCGGATACCATTGCACTTTTGGATGAACTGCTTCCCTTCAGCGGGCCCGCGGAACGCACGCGCATAGAAAACATAAAGAACATGCTGCAGAATATTGCCAAAATGAAAGAAATGATGGAGATGATGGAAATGTTAAAGGAAATGTTCCCCGAAGGCTTCGGCGGGGACGGGGAAAATCCAATGGATTTCTTCTCAGGTATGGCAGGGATGTCCGGTATGGATATGTCCTCTGTATTTGATATGTTCGGAAAGGAGAATTGACAGTTATGGACACAAAACCCGAATGGATGTCTGATCCCCTCGTAAAAAATATTCCCGAAAAAAAACTAAAATTTTTGGGAGAGATGTTTGCAGAGGGACACGGAAAAAGTCAAAAAGAAATGATGACATTCCTGATACCTATGATGAAAAGAGCTAAGAAGGAAAATCTGACCTTCACCCCTCAGGAGATGAACGCCGCCATTGCAGCCATCAAAAAGCACAGCTCCGAGGAGGAACTGAAGCAGATTGACAAGATACTGGATAAGGCGAAGAAGAAAGAAACGACTGACTAAAGTTTTATGTATAATTCGCAAAAACCACTGCCCGTTTTGTACTGACATCGTGTCAGACAAAACAGGCAGTGGTTCATTTTTGCCTTATTTTGCTACAATATTTACGATTCTGCCGGGAACGTAGATTTCTTTTACAATGTTTCCGGTAAGCTTGTCGCCCAGAGCTTCCTTTGCAGCGGCGAGAACAGCATCCTTCTCCATATCCTTAGGTATAGAGATGGTAGCACGCATCTTTCCGTTGACCTGCACGCCGATTTCCACTTCCGCTTCCACGGTCTTTGCCTCATCGTACTCAGGCCAGCTTGTCTGATACACTCTTCCCTCATAGCCGGCTGTCTGCCAGAGTTCCTCGGTGATGTGAGGTGCCACGGGATTCAGCAGGGTCAGAAGAGTCTTATACTCGCCTCTTGTGACAGCATTCTTTTTATAGAACTCATTAATCAGAGCCATCATTGCGGCTATTGCCGTATTGTATTTCAGGTTCTCGTAGTCGGATGATACCTTTTTGACAGTCTGATGCATTTTAGTTTCCAAATCGGCGCTGTAGCCGTCACCCTCCACCAGAATATCCTGTAGCTTCCATACTCTTTCCAGGAATCTGCGGCAACCCTTCACACCGTCCTCGCTCCATGCGGCACTCAAATCAAAGGCGCCTATAAACATTTCATAGGTACGCAGGGTATCTGCACCGTACTCTCTCACAATATCGTCAGGATTTACCACATTTCCTCTGGACTTGGACATTTTTTCTCCATTGGAGCCCAGAATCATGCCGTGACTGGTTCTCTTCTGATATGGCTCGGGACAGGGAACCACACCCTGGTCATAGAGAAATCTGTGCCAGAATCTGGAATAAAGCAGATGCAGGGTTGTATGCTCCATACCGCCGTTGTACCAGTCTACGGGAAGCCAGTATTTCAATGCTTCTTTGCTTGCCAGAGCCTCCGTGTTGTGAGGATCCGTGTAACGGAGGAAGTACCAGGAGGAACCAGCCCACTGAGGCATAGTATCTGTCTCACGCTTTGCGGGACCACCGCAGCAGGGACAGGTGGTATTCACCCAGTCGGTCATAGCTGCCAGAGGTGATTCCCCGTTGTCGGTGGGCTCGTAGGACTCTACCTCGGGAAGCATCAGCGGCAGCTCGCTCTCATCCAGAGGCACAAAGCCGCATTTTTCACACTTTACAATGGGGATAGGTTCACCCCAATAACGCTGTCTGGAGAATACCCAGTCACGAAGCTTGAAGTTGGTCTTGCTGTGACCGATTCCCTTCTCCTCCAAATATTCGATAATTCTCTTCTTCGCATCCGAAACGGAAAGTCCGTTGAGGAAATCCGAATTTACAAGAGTTCCCGTCGCCACATCGGTGAAAACCTGCTCCTGTACACTGACAGGGCTTCCGGCAACCACCTCAATAATAGGAAGATTGAACTTCTTTGCAAAATCCCAGTCTCTCTCATCATGAGCGGGCACAGCCATGATAGCACCGGTTCCGTAGGTCATGAGTACATAGTCGGAAATCCAGATGGGAATCTCTTTGCCGTTTACGGGGTTGGTTGCGGTAAGTCCCTTAATCTGAACACCGGTCTTGTCTTTCGCCAGCTCTGTACGCTCGAAATCGGACTTCTTTGCCGCCTGCTCCCTGTATGCTGCCAGTTCATCATAATTTTTGATTTCATCCTTATACTTTTCAATCAGAGGATGCTCCGGAGATACAACCATGTAAGTAGCTCCAAACAAAGTGTCAGGTCTCGTGGTATAAATTCGAAGTTTTTCATCCTTTCCGGTTAGGGCAAAGTCAACCTCTGCACCTGTGGATTTTCCAATCCAGTTTTTCTGGGAAACCTTTACCCGCTCAATATAATCTACCGTGTCAAGTCCTTCCAGAAGCTTTTCGGCATACTCGGTAATCTTCAGCATCCACTGGCTCTTTACCTTGCGGACAACCTCGGAGCCGCATCGCTCACAGACACCGTTTACTACTTCTTCGTTTGCAAGTCCAACCTTACAGGAGGTACACCAGTTGATAGGCATCTCTGTCTTATATGCCAGACCGGCTTTGAACAGCTTCAAAAAAATCCACTGAGTCCATTTGTAATAATCCGTATCCGTGGTATTAATTTCTCTGTCCCAGTCAAAGGAGTAGCCGAGAGAATGAAGCTGCTCCTTAAAGCGTGTCACATTGTTTTTCGTTACAATCCTGGGGTGAATGTGATTTTTGATTGCATAGTTTTCCGTAGGCAGGCCGAATGCGTCCCAACCCATGGGATACAGAACGTTATAACCCTGCATCCTTCTCTTTCTCGCCACAATATCAAGAGCCGTGTAGGGTCTGGGATGCCCCACATGAAGTCCCTGTCCGGAAGGGTAAGGGAACTCAACCAGCGCATAATATTTGGGCTTTGAGTAATCGTCGGAAGTTCTAAATGCCTTTTCATCATCCCAAACCTTCTGCCATTTTGCTTCCACCTCATGGTGGTTGTAAGGTACTGCCATTGTTTTTTCCTCCTCATCTGAATCGCGCATCCGTCTGCCCGTTTGCACATAAAAAAGCCCTTTCGTATTTAGAGACGAAAGGGCTTCATTCCGTGGTACCACTCTAATTCACAGTCATTAATTTTCCTTCCCGCTCACAAATCCGTCTGCAGTCCGGTATTGCTCCTGTGCACTTTACTCACCTGTAACGGGATGACTCCGCCCGCAATTACTTGTAACAACTTTCACCGTGGGAACTCAAAGGCCAGTTCGGATTTCTGCGCTGCCGCCTCGCACCATCCGGCGACTCTCTGAAAGCCTCGAAATCTTACTATTCCTTCTCTCTGTCTTTACCTTATTGCTACATTATCAAAACTTCTGTTTATTTTATCCTCTTCCAATGATTCTGTCAAGAGTTTTCCTGTTAATCCTCTGTGTTGTTCTCTGCCACCTTCGCTGCTCTTGCAGCAACCTCCTTCTCCTGTACATCGGAGGGTGCCTGCTCATAGCGTGCAAACTCGTAGGCGTACTCGCCCCGTCCGCCGGTCATGGAGCGAAGGTCGGTACAGTAGCCGAACAATCCGCTCATGGGGATATCAGCCTCGATAATCTGCTTTCCTCCCGGTGCAGGATTCATACCAAGCACACGCCCCCGTCTCTTGTTTAAGTCTCCCATGATATCACCGGTATAGGC
>JAEDMI010000108.1 GCA_016303085.1 Acetatifactor sp. | reverse complement strand
CTTGTTTCTTCCAGCATGACCACCTTCTCCTTCGGCAGCCACTTGATAATACATTTTGCAAGGTCTCTGGTTTTAATGGGTTTTGCCACAAAGCCGTTCATTTTTCCGCGAAGGAACATCTCCTTCGCCTCAACAGTTGCATTGGCAGATAAAGCTATGATAGGCAAATCCCGGTATCCGTCTCCTTCCAGCTCCCTGATTTTAGCAGTGGCTTGCAAGCCGTCCATAACCGGCATCATATGGTCCATGAACACGATGTCATACTGTTTCTGCTGTACCATCTCCACCGCATTTTTTCCGTTTTCCGCAGTGTCAACCTGCATCTGAAACGGCTCCATCAGTCCTCTTGCCACCTTGAGATTCATCTCGTTATCATCCACTACGAGAATTCTGGCCTGAGGTGCAATAAAATGCAATTCTTCCAGCGCAGAGCTTCTGAATATCAATTCCTCACGGTTTAGCAACTGGCAGAAATTCAGACTATAAAGCGGCTTATTGATTGTGGTGAATCTCTTGTCCACAATGTTTTCCAACATGGGATTTTGCAACACACATATCGTCGCACCGTTCTCCACCAACAGCCTTCTTTCCTCTTCTGAAACGGAGTTATCACTGTCCAGAATCAGGAAATCAACCGTCTTGTCAGTCACCGCATCATAACACTCACAGTTCACCCGATATCTGTATGCCAGTTCCTTCAACTGCTCTCTCACCACATCATTTGAAATGCGAAATCCCACTGTGCTTTTCTGCCCGCGTTCTTCTACTATTCTGGCTGCAGGAGTTGCCTTCACAACCTTCTGTGGAATATGAAAATAGAAAGTACTTCCCTCTCCGTAAACACTTCTGACCCCGATTTCACCATGCATCAGTTCCACAAGCTGCTTGGAGATTGAGAGTCCCAGACCCGTTCCTTCCTTGCTATGGTTTTTCTTCATATCCACCTGTTGGAAGGAGTTAAAGAGCTTTTCAATGTCTTCTTCTTTGATTCCCTGACCTGTATCCTGTACTGAAACAGCCAAACTAATCCAGTCACCATGCATAGGGTTAACTTCCACTTTCAATCGCACATATCCGCTCTCCGTAAATTTTATGGCATTATTCATGAGATTGACGATAATCTGGCGCAGTCTCTGTCCGTCTCCGTACAGTTTAGACGGCATATCGGGAGATATATCGTACAATAGTTCAACCCTTTTCCTGCCGATACGATTCAGAAACATCATGGACAAATCGTTGAATATGGACATAGGCTCATATTCATCCTCCACAATACTCAGCTTTCCGGCTTCAATTTTGGAAAAGTCCAGAATATCATTGATAATAGTGAGCAGTGCTTCTCCAGAATTTTTAATATTATATAAATATTCTCTTGTCTTCTTCGGCAGTTCTTCCCGCAGCAAAATATCCGTCATACCTACAATTGTATTCATGGGAGTCCGAATCTCGTGGGACATATTGGACAGGAACTGAGACTTTGCCGAATTTGCTTCATCCGCTCTCGCTTTCTCCGTACGCAGTTTTTCCACCAAAAGCACATCCGGGCTCTCTACAGTCATAAAAAAAGCCAGATTAATCAACGTAAGGCCCATGCTGCTGATTAGTGATGTAGGGAATACAGACTGGAATGCCATTACTCCGATCTGAATACCGAAAGCAAGCGCTACAGAAAATCTCTTTTTCTGATCTATTTCCCGCCAATGACGTATAAGCGCATAAAGCATGAGAATTGTGTATAATATCATAACTCCCTTTGCAACCCATAAAGCAGGACCGTCGGAATAATTTCCCCCGGCGGTTTCCATATACTGTATAGGCAAAAGCACCAGGCCAAGCCATGCTACCCAGACAGGCACCGCTGCGAGCCATAAATTGCGCTTTTTTGTCCTGTTATCGTCTATCAGCACAACGCTGTACAGATAGAAGAGAAAGACCTCCATGACAAGACTTCCCAAGAAAAGAGTATGACATATCCTATTGAGCCACGCAGAAACAGTATCCAAATGATTTACCGTATAGACCGTAATCATATCAAACAGCAAATTAAACACAGTCGTCCAAAGCGATAGGGAAAACAGAATATGGGAATGTGTTTTCACTCTTTTTGCCTGAAAGTATAGCGCAGTTATAAACAAAATAATCAGCAAGCAGCAGATTTGTAACTTAACCATAACACTATCCCTCCGAAAAATACACTTATCTACATATTACCAGATTTTTTGCTGTTTGTACACATTTAGAACCTTTCAGATTTTTATTCCGGCAACAAAAAATCCGGAAATGCAGACCGTTTCCAAACAGTCCGCTTTTCCCGGATTTCTTTTTTCCCACAAAATGGAGTCAGTTTCCACACTCCACACTGATGCGATTAAATATTCCCATTATCTGTTCTGTGTCAATCAGCCTTTTTTCCTCTCCCGCCTTATCCAGAATCACGTTTCCCTCGTGCATCATGATAAGTCTGCTGCCGTATTCCACGGCATAGCGGAGGTTGTGCGTTACCATGATGGTAGTCACCTGTTTTTCCTTTACCACCTTATCCGTAAGCTCCATGATGATTTCCGCAGTCTTGGGGTCAAGAGCCGCCGTGTGCTCATCCAGAATCAGGAAATCGATGGGTGTCATGGTTGCCATGAGCAGAGCTAAGGCCTGTCGCTGTCCGCCGGACAGGGAGCCTACCTGCACTCCCATCTTGTCTTCCAGCCCCAGATTCAGGGGACGAAGCATTTCCCTGTAGATCTCCACCTTTGCCTTGTTGACACCGCGGCTTAAGTTATAGGCTTTTCCCTTGTTGTCCGCAATGGACATGTTTTCCAAGATGGTCATACCCGGGCAGGTTCCCTTGGAAGGGTCCTGATATACCCTGCCGATATGCCTCTGGCGGATAAAGTCCTTCTGTCCGGAAATATCCTCCCCGTTTATCAAAATCTGTCCTCCGTCCACGGGAATACTGCCGCAGATGATGTTCAGCATGGAAGTTTTGCCGGAGCCGTTACTTCCCACCACCGACACAAATTCGCCATCCTGTACCGTCAAATGAAAATCCTTAAACAGGCAAAGTTCGTTCACCGAGCCGGGATTGTAATTTTTACTGATTCCTTTCAGTTCCAGCATTACTTCACCTTCTTTCTGTCCATGCTGATTACCAGGATGAGAAGGAACAGCACTGCCGTAATCAGCTTGATTGCATTTGCGTCAATTCCCGCAAACATTGCCAGAGCCACACATGCCTTGTAGAGAACGGAGCCGATGATAACACTGGCCGTAACGCGCAGGAATGTCACCTTCTTGAACAGGCTGGTGCCGATGATAACGCTTGCCAGACCGATAACCACCGCTCCCGTTCCGATGGAGATTTCAAAGCTCCTCTGCTGTTGGGCATAGATACAGCCGCTCAGGGCGACCAAACCGTTTGCAATAGAAAGCCCCACGATTTTTACCAGCCCTTTGTCAACACCAAGGCTTGTGACAATGGTATCGTTATCTCCCACCGCCCGAAGCAGAAATCCGGATTTGGTACTCATGTACCAATCCAACAGATACTTTGCTGCCATGGTGATTACAAAGATAATGATGACCGTTTTGAAACGGGATAAGGCTCCCGTAAACAAAGCATTCACCGTACTGTTGTCAAAAATGGTGCTCTTGTTAAATATGGGGACATAGCCGCTGCCTGCCATCCACAAATTAATGGTGTAAAGCCCTGTCATCATCACGATTCCCGACAACAAATCCCGCACCTTCAGTTTTACATGAATCAACCCCGTACACATACCAACCAGCGCTCCTCCGAGAAATGCTATCGGAAGAGTCAGGACAGCAGGTACTCCCAGACTGATAAGCCGGACGGTAACAGCTGCCCCGAAGGGAAAACTGCCGTCCACCGTAAGGTCCGGAAAATCCAGTATCTTATAGGTAATGTAAACACCCAAAGCCAGGATACCGTATATCATACCCTGTTCCAACACACTTAAAATTAAAGCCATTTCCATACCTCTTTGTCCGTTGCCCCGGACATCATTTTTATTTGAAAACTCACTCCACAACTATTTCATCAAAGCTCTGGTAAGCATCGGTTGCATAGCGCTCAGGGAGTGTAAGACCGTTCTTTTCTGCAGCAGCAAAGTTTACATACAGACTGGGCTCGGAAATAGTCTCAAACTTCAAATCGGAAGCCTTCGCCTCACCCTTCAGCACCATTGCCGCCATCTTTCCCGTCTGCTTGCCCAGTTCAAAATACTCCAGACCCATGGATGCAACGCATCCTGCCTTCACCTGCTCCACCTCAGAGCCGAACACAGGGATACCGGCTTTGTTCGCCTCCTCCAGCACAGTCTGCAGCGCGCTTACTACTGTATTATCAGTGAGATTTGTGATACAGTCAACCTTTTTCACCATATCTGCCGCTGCCAGAGATACCTCGGACATTGCGGTTACACCTGTTGTCACAATTTCGAAGCCGTAATTTCCTGCTGCTTCCTCATACTGGGCAACCGTGCTGATAGAGTTTGCCTCGCTGGTGGTATAAATAATTCCGATGGTCTTTGCATCAGGCAGAATTTCCCGAATCATCTGCAGCTGTGCGTCCACCGCCAGGGCATCACAGGTTCCGGTGATGTTTCCCACGGAGCTGCCGTCCGCATTTGCCAGACCTGCTCCCACAGGATCGGATACCGCAGTATAAATCACGGGAATATCGGAATTCAGGGTTGAATTGTATGCCGTGGTTGCGGAAGGTGTTGCGATGGCACAAATCATATCCACCTTCTTGCTGACAAAATTGTCTGCAGTCATTGCTGCGGTTCCGGGTTCTGCCTGGGCATTCACATATTCCACCTTCAGGTTCTCACCCTCTACGATACCCTCCTCGGCAAGCCCTGCCAGAAAGCCCTCACGGCAGTTGTCAAGAGAACCGTGTACCGCGAACTGGGAAATACCGATGGTATAGCTGCCGGCACCGTTTCCGCCCGCTGCATTTCCGCATCCGGTCAGTATTGCTGCTGCCATTGTCACTGTCATCACTGCTGCCAAAATTTTCTTTTTCATAATAGATTCCTCCTTTTAAGCCCTCAGGCTGCTGTTTCGTTTTATTCCTGTGAGTGATTTCGATGTCCGGCTCATCGCCGGGTATCCATGCAAGCATGACATCCGACTCATCGCTCATGAGCAGCTCGAAATGTCTTCGACATTCCTCGCTCGCGTTGCTCGTTTCATGCAGAAACGTGCGGCTGTTCATGCAAGCATGACATCCGCATGTTCTGCACGAAACTCTGCTCATTCGCGCAAAAAAGCGCCCCAAAACACGCATTTCTACGCATTTGAGACGCTGATTCAACAATCACCGCGGTACCACTCAAATTGACTTCAAAGTCCACTCTCTCCGAATACTATCATATCCGTCGGCTTGATAACGGGTCCGAATCCCGCCGGTTCCTACCTGCTTTCGCAATTCAGACCGGCCTCAAAAGTCCATTCGGCAAAAGTTCCTATACCGCCATCCCACCGCCGGCGGCTCTCTGAAATATTCCCTTAAGCTTACTACTCTTTCTCACAGGTTTAAAAACATATGATAAGAATATGGTAATTTTTATCATTTGTCAACTATTATTTTCAAAAATATTGCTAACTGTTACTACATAAATTATTCGGGAAGTGCATCAAAGGTAAGAATTACCTTAAACAAATCGCCGTCTATACATATATCCAGTTTGCCCTTCTGCAGTTCGGTCAGGCTCTTCGCAATGGACAGCCCCAGACCGTTGCCCTCCATGTGCCGTGACTTATCTCCTCTGACAAAGCGCTCCTCCAAATCCTCCGGGGAGATATCCAGCGCGTATTTGGACATATTTCGGAAGATGATAAGTACCTTTTCCTCCCTCTGTTCCAGAGACAGATACACCCGCGAATTTTCCTGTGCATATTTGCAGATGTTATTCAGCAGATTGTCAAACACTCTCCAGAGATGCCTTCCGTCCGCCATAATCTTAACGGGCAACTCCGGTTGACTTGTTCTCAACTCCAGCCCCTTTTCTTCCATCCTCTGCTGATACTCCCCCACAGCCTGGGTCAGCAATACGCCTACCTCACAGGGCGCCGGATTTACCTCCAAATTGCCCGTGGTTGCCTTGGATGCTTCCACCAGATCCTCCAGCAGTTTTTTCAGCCGTCCCGACTGACGCAGCAGTACTTGGGAATACTCTGCTATCTTCGGATTGTCCGTCTGCTCCTCACAAATCAGGTTGGCATAATTGATAATGGACGTCAGAGGGGTCTTCAAATCATGGGATACATTTGTAATCAACTCCGTCTTTAAATGCTCACTCTTCATGCGCTCCGCCACAGCTTTGGAAATTCCCTGTCCAAGGCTGTTTAAATTTTCCCCATGCTCCTTAAAAGCGCCAACCATATATCCGGTGTCCACCCGGTAGTCCTCTTTCCCCTCCGCCAGCTTTTCACTCGCCGTCAAAAGCCTTTTACAGGTCAGGGCAATATACAGCACCATAAACAGGAGTACCACTTTTTCAATCGCCCAGAGTACAACCCCCTCTGCTTCCATAAAAACAATGCAACCTATAAATTCCAGAATACAGATTCCCAGATAGACTATCACCGTAGTCATGACTAAAGGCAAACCGGACAAAAGCTTCCAAATCGCCCTCCCAAAAAATTTCACAGCACGCCATACTGCCCGAAGCACGGTATAAATCAATGTATGTTTCCACCATTTTCCCAGTTTCAGGCGAACAGCAAAGTCCATCAGCCAAAGCATCCCCAGGATTCCGCTCAGAAAGCAGAAGATAATTGCACAGATTGATCCCTCCATGCCGGAACCGGCAATATCATCCACAATGTAAAAGGCTGCATATAGTAAAACCGCCAAAGCCACCGTAAGCACATCAAAATGTATATTTGTAAGCACATTAGGTACAATTCCTTCCCTGCCGTTTTTATGCCCGACAGCACACAGCAGGAAAACAAAGCACAAGATAAACAACAGTATGCTGCCTGCCAGCACTCCAATAGCCATATAGCGCATCTCATATACAAACATTGTCAATTCGTAAGTCTGTCTGATATCGTCCTCGATAGGGAATTCCAAGTCAAAGAAGACGCGGAACACAAATTCCGACTGCTCCTCTGTTTCTGTTTTCTCTCCCTCACTGTTTCTTTCATCAAAGAAGGAGGTGGGCATACAGATGTCCTGATACACATCCGAATAAAAACCGGACCCCGGGAACCCACTGTTCTCATCATAGCTCTGCCAGAGAAAGGCATTGCTGTCCCCTGCATAAATGTCTTCGGATTTCAGGACAGCCACCTCAGCATTGACGCCTTCCAGATATTCCAAAGCTGCTTTCTCATAACCGTTCTCCAGGTAATCCCGGACCGTGTACGCTGTCCTCCTTGCCATCCCTCCAAGACTGTTTCTGATTACCTCATTCTTACTGTCTATGTACATGCGTTCCTCTGCTGCTACATAGCATCCGCATGCTGCTGCCACACCCGGCACCACGCTGATAATCATCAGTAAAAATGCCATTACCTTGACAGCTGTGGAACCTGTCAGATGAAATTTTGCCTTATTTCTTTTTCGTCTTATAACCACTTCATCCATATCATACTGCTTCAACGGTTCCCCATTCTGCCGCTCATCATCTTTCGGTTTTTGCTCAGTTATCTCCGCACTTTGACCATACTTTTCTATCTTCTGTTCTTCCATTTTGATACCTCCCGCATCTCTCTGCTCCTGCATTTCCCCGGCAGAATGTCACTGCTTCATTCCCTGTTCACCGCACTGTTTTGGCTGCACAACACTGCTTTGGCTGCACAAAAAACTGCACTAAATTTTCTCGCACTTATATCCCTGTCCCCAAACCACCTTCAAGTACCTTGGTTCGGCGGGATTGATTTCCAGTTTTTCCCGCAGATGCCTGATATGTACCGCTACCGTATTCTCGCTGCCATAGGGCAAATCATTCCATATCTTCCGATAGATTTCCTTAGGAGAAAACACCTGTCCCGGATGCTGCATCAGAAGCTTTAATATATCATACTCCGTAGGTGTCAGGGATACTTCTTCACCGTCCAGAGTCACCTTTTTGGCGCTGTCGTCCAATTCGATGGCGCCGCACCGCATAACCTGAGGTTGCATATTCCCCGCTCCAAGCTGCATATACCGTCTAAGCTGGGACTTCACCCTTGCGGACACCTCCACCGGGTTAAAAGGCTTTGTGATATAATCATCCGCACCCAC